>CACZAW010000001.1 GCA_902779225.1 uncultured Ruminococcus sp.
ATAGAGCTTGGTGATCAAGCGTCAACGTTGGAAAAAGATTTTTAGGAGAAACTATGAAAAACACAAAAATCATCCTTGCAGGAGATATGTTCCCGATGCCGTGCAACTATGCGCTGTTCGCCGCGGGCGATACGCAGGCGCTGTTCGGTAAAAAGCTGTGCGATCTGTTCGCATCGGCTGATTTCCGTATCTGTAATCTGGAGGGCTGCTTTACAGACAACGATACGCCCATTGAAAAGATCGGCCCGAACATCAAGGCGCCGACCGAAACTGTTCGCGCTGTCAAGCAGTTGGGGATCGACGTCGCCACCCTCGGCAATACCCACTCGATGGACTACGGCAGGCAGGGCTTTTACGATACCTGTCAAACGCTGGCTGACAGCGGGATCGACTGGCTGGGATGGGGCGAAAACGCTTCCTCTGTGAAAAAATACCTCACGCTGACGGACGGCGACAGAAAGATCCTCCTGTATAATGTCACCGAGCAGTTTGAAAACGCCCCGGGCGCGGATGCTCCCGGCGTGCATCTGTATGACGAATATCGCGTATGCCGCGAGTTGAACGAATTAAAAGAGCAGTGCGACTTTTTGATCGTGCTGTATCACGGCGGCATCGAGGGCTCGCACTACAACAGCGAGATCATGCGGCGCAGGTTCCACCGCATGGCGGATAACGGCGCGGATCTGATCATATCTCAGCATACGCACGCCGTCGGTGAGGAGGAGCGTTACAACAACGCCTATCTCCTTTACGGACACGGTAATTTTTGCTTCCATTTCCGTCCGGACGTAACGCCGCTGCTGGCAGAGGGCTTGGTGCTGGAGCTCGACATCACGGAAGATGGCTATACCGTAACGCCGCATCGCATTTTGCGCACGGAAAAAGGCTGTGTATATGACGACGCGCAGGATCTTACCGAATTTTATGCGCGCAGCCGACAGCACGACGCGCTGCTGAAGGGCGATCAAGAGGCGCTGGCGGAATTTGAAAGCAACTTCGGCAAGGATTGCGCCAAATGGGCGACCGGCTTATTTTCGCTGCTGCGCGGCATCAATCCCGCAGATGACGAAAAGCGCAAATCGCTCAGTCCCGAGGCGTTCACGGACTACTTGATCAAATCGTATTCCAGACAGCAGCTTCTCGGGATACAGCTGTTCATGCGCAATGAGGAATTTAATGAAATGGCTAACCAAATCCTCAGCGACTTGCTGAAAGAACAGGATCACACTGAAAAGGAACTGTGACCGTTCCATAATATACAGGCGCAATAACGCCCTGCCGGAAAATCACTTTGATTGCTCCGGCGGGGCGTTTTTTCTGCCAAAAACAGAATGTATATACAGCGGTATGAAAAAGGGCGGCTGCCCGTTTGGATGGGCAGCCGCCTATGAGTTTGTTAAAAAACTCTGTTGATCAATTATTTATCGTTTTCACGACGTTTTCTCAGAACCAGTACCACAAACATGGAAGCTGCAAGAACAGCCAGAACAGCAAATCCAGCCGCTAAGTAACCGGTTTTCGGTGCGACGACGTTGTTGATAACAGTCGCGCTGTCCGGTGTTGCTGTGCTGTCATCGGGCTCAGCCGGCGTCGGAGCCTCGGTAGGCTCGACATCCGTGATGGTCAGGAAGAAGGGCGAGCTCGACTGATCCATGTCAATTTCGAAGTTGCCGGAGGTCGTCATCGTTACGCGATATTTACCGGGTTTCTCACCGGGCTCGCGTGTGAACTTGATACCGACGCTCGCCGGATCGATCGGGTTGCCGTTCTCATCCGTGACGGTGTACTGATAGTCGGGATCCTTCTCGCCGACCTGCTTTGTCGCGGGTTCGACGTTGACGATGATCTTCTTGGGTTCGATCACGAATTTGCCCGGGTTTGAGGTTTCCTTGTTGATCGTATAGTTTCCGCTGTTGACGGTGATCGTTACGGGGTACTCGCCGACGTCTTCGCCCTTGGCTCTGCTGATAACGACGCCGACGCCCGCGGGATCGATCGGATTGCCGTCCTGATCGGTGACGGTATACTCGAAGGTCGGATCGGGATCGCCGTACTTCTTGCCGGTGGGCTTGACGGTCACGGTGATCGACTTGGGCATGATGGTCAGCGTAGCGCCGGAGGGCTCTTGCTTCTGATCTGCGCCGGTCGGAGCAAGCGAACCGGAATCGCCGACGGTGACGGAATAATCCGGGTTGTCGTCGTAGAGCGCCGCGATCGCGTATACGCCGACGTTCTCGCCGGTTTCACGGATCAGGGACACGTTGAGCGTATCGCCGTCAAGCAGACCGCTGACGGTGTAGGTCAGCTCGGGATCCTTGTCGCCGAAGTCCTTGACCTTGGAATCGACGATGATCTTAGCGGGACGCGGCTTGACCTTGACGGTAGCGGGCACAACGGTGATATTGTAGTTGCCGTTGGGATCCGCAACGCTTGCGCTCACCTGATAATCTCCGACGTGCGGGAGATTCTCGGGATTGGTGATCATGGTCGAAACGGTTCCGAGCTCGTCGCCATCCTTGACGCCTGAGATCGTGTAGCTGATATCCGCAGCGCTGAGATCGTCTGCGGTCATCTCGCCGTAAACGACAGAGTCTTTGCAGGAAACGGTCACAACGGCGTCTGCCTTATTGATGACGAAATTACCGAGAGAAGAACCCTCTGTGTCGATTGCGTAATTGTTGTTTGAAACAGAAGCGGAGATCGGGTATTCGCCGACATTATCGCCAGGCGCTCTGGATACGGTCAGACCGATCTCGGTAGGATCGATCGGGTTGCCGTCCTGATCGGTAACGGTGTATTCAAAGGCGGGATCATCGTCGCCGTAAGTCTTGCTTGCGGGGGTGACGGTCACGATGACCTTCTTGGGCAGGATCGTGAGAGTGCCGTTTTCGGATTTTTCGGTGTTGATCTTGAAGACCCTATATTTCGTGGATGCAGAGATCGTGTAGTCTCCGACGTCCTGACCGGGCTCTCTGGTGACGGAAAGTCCGACCCATCTGGGATCGAGCGGCACGCCGTTCTCGTTGGTTACGGTATACTTGAATTCGGGATCGGGATCGCCGTATGTCTTGGTCTGTGACTCGATCTTGACGATGATGGAATACGGTACGATCGTGAGCTTGCCGAGTTCGGATTTTTCTTTGTCAAAGACATAATTCTCGTTGTTGATCGCGGCGGCATACGGATACTCGCCGAGTCTTTCACCTGCTTGTCTTACGATAAACAGACCGACGTCGCTCGCGGTAAGGGGCTTGCCGTTTGCATCTGTGATGGTGTAAACGACTGCGGGATCCCTGGTACCGAACGGCTTTTCAGCGGATTCGATCTTGAGTGTGATCGGCATCGGCTTGATCTTCAGCGTTGCTCTCGCGGTCGCAGCCTGATAGCTCGCGTCGCCCGCGTATGTCGCGATGACGGTGTATGTACCGACGTTGACAGGCGCTGCATAGCTGAGATAGCCTGTGCCGGAGTAGAGATATGTGACGTTGTCGCCCAGGTCGTGGCCGTCCTCAGCGTATGCCGTCAGCGAATGTCCCTTTCCGTCATAGGTAAAGGTCGCGTCATCCATCGCGATGGTGGTAGGCATACGTCCGATGGTATAGATACGGCTGATCGGCGCGGGCAGATAGTTGCCGCCTAACGCATAGATCGTCTCGGTATAGACGCCGGGCTCTCTGATCGGCTCGCCGCTCTCTACGGACAGATTGCCGTTATAGGTCGTGCCGATATACAGCGCGCGGACATGGGAAGAATCCGCAAGCTCATCGTTGATGTACATATCGCCGCCGAATTCAAATTCCTGCGCTTCCTCATAGGTCATGACATTGAGTCTGCCGGGGATCTCATTCTTGAATTTCAGCGTGACGCTTTCTTCTTCTGTGGAGGTCTTGGGAAGGATCGTCAGATAGCCGACGTCTCCCGCAAGGCGGTAATTGAGATCTGTGGAAACAGCGCCGACCAGATAGAGGCCTGCGTTCTTAGGAGGATTGCCGAGGGTGATCTTTGCGTTGACATCCAAGCCGGGCAATCCGGAAATAAAGTCAAATACGCCCTGGAAGGATTCGATATTGATACCGGCTGCAGAGAGCGCCGCGGAAATCACGGGGTTCTGTACCGTAGAGATCAGGTTATCGACGATATCCTTGAAACCGTTGAGCGTTACGCCGTCGCCGATCTGATCAACAAGAAGTTGGTAGATGTCAAGCACGACTACGCCGGCGATCTTGATCTGCAGCCTCTCCTTGGTGCTCTCGGGGATATCAATGCTGATAAAGCCGGCTGCGTCGCCGTCGATACCGCCGATGATGCGGATATAGTCGAGATCGGCGGGGTCGGTATTGATCTGAAGCGCGGGCTCCTCACCGTAGGTGATGGTCTCGCTCTTGACGTCGATCGAAGAGTCAGCCTGGCGCACATACACGCCGATCGTACCCTTGGAAGCGGCATAGGTATCGTTGCCGCCGTAGCTCACGGTAACCTCCTGATTGCTCAGAAGTGTGTCGAGAGAGATATCCAGTGACTCGGGATCGATGGTGATATCGTCCGCCGTGAATTCAACGGATTTGCCGTCTGAGCCGTTGACGGAGATCGCCTCGATGACGGCGGCCTTCAGATCGTCGCCGTAGGTGATGATGATGTTGGTGCTGTTGATCGTCGTCGGGATGCGCTGATCAGTAACGGTCGCGGTAGCGGTCGCCTGCAGCGTGATATCGAGCGAGGGGATCGTATAGGTGACGCGCACCTTTTCGGTGTTGCCTTCCCGGAGCGTACCGCCCAGAGTAGAGGTACCGAAAGCATGGGTCAAAAGGCTGGTGTAATCCAGCGCCGAATAGTATTCAATGCTGAGAAGCGATCCGGATACAAATTCCACCTTGACTTCGGCGTCATCCGCCAGCTGTGCGGGAACGATCGTCGCACTGTTGATGATCGCGCTCTCGATCGCTTCAAAGTTGCCGTTTTTGATGTCGACAATATTGACGTCACAGTCCGCAAGCGTCAGCGTCGCCTGGGAGAAGGTCACCGTGACAGCGTATGCTTCGCCGTCGGCAACGGGACCGTATTCGCCGTTAGCGTCAGCTGTGATCTCTGTGCCGTTCTTGGTGACGATCACGGAATCGACAAAATAGTTATTATCGCTCTCGGGGGTAGCGGTTACCTTAAAGGTGTTGCCTGCGGGGACCTTATCTACGACAGCCTCGCCGCCGGAGGTGACGGCGACCTCGCCGCCCTCGTTGGAGGAAACGGTGATCGTCGCAAAGGTGTTCTGGATATAAACCGCGCTGATGGTATCGGGTGTGTCTGCGTCGGGAGTAAAGGGGATGCCGTCGTCGGCGCCCGAAATGGAGTAGACAAATTCGTCGACATCTTTTGCGGTGACGGTGTACTGTGTATCGGTGTACAGCTTCTGAGAGCCGGTGACCGCAGTGTCGTTGAGCTTGATCTCGCCGTCCTCACAGCCGGTGACGGTAAAGTCAACAGAAGCGTAGGTTCTGACGGTCAGGTAATGTGCCTCTGTCGGATTTGACGTTGAGCCTTTGTATACGATATATCTGCCTGCCGGAACAGAATAGGTATTCAAAATGATCGTTGTCGTGTTGGTGGGATCGTCAGCCGGCGCGATCGAGTAGGTCGACAACGACAGCGCGCTGTCGCCGAAGAAACCGGTTATATCCGTTCTATTAATAGTGGCGGATTTGACATCGCGCTCGATCTTGATGTCGTTCGCGGGATCCGACGGCTTGAAGGTAACGTTGATCACATACGCTTCGCCGTCGGCTACGGGGCCATACGCGCCCTCGTTCGCCTCGACCGCTGCGCCGTTCTTAGTGACAGTGATCGCGTCTAATTCATACAGCAAGTTCGGGGTAGCGTTCACCGTGAAGGTGTCGCCCGCCATGATCTTTTCCGTGACCTCGTCACCGAGGCTGCTGACGGTCGCCTGACCGCCTTCGCCGACTGTCAGGGTAAAGGTCGCGTATTCATCCTTGGAATAGGATGCTGTGATCGTAGCGGGTGTATCTGCGGTGGGCTTGAATGCAACGCCGTCCTCCGCGCCGGTGATCTCATACTCATAATCGGTAACCGCCTTTGCGGTGACGGTGTACTGTGTATCGGTATACAGGTTCTTTGTACCGGTGACCGCCTCGCCGTTGAGATAGATCTCGCCGTCGTTGCAACCGGTAACTTCAAAGTTGACGGATGCGTAGGTTCTGACGGTCAGGTAGTATGCCGCGGTCGGATTTGACGTTGAGCCTTTGTATATGATATATCTGCCAGCCGTAACATCGTAGCTGTTCGCAACGAGCGTTGTCGTGTTGGTAGGATCGTCAGCCGGCGCGATTGAATAGGTCGCTAATGACAGTATGCCGTCGCCGAAGAAACCACGCACATCTCCCCTATCGACTGTCGCGTTCTTTACGTCGAGCTCGGTCTGGATATCATTCGAAGGATCCGACGACTTGAAGGTAACGTTGATCGTATATTCCTCTCCGTCGGCTACGGGGCCGTATGCACCCTCGTTCGCTTCGACCGCTGCGCCGTTCTTAGTGACGGTGATCGCGTCTAATTCATACAGCAAGTTCGGGGTAGCGTTCACCGTGAAGGTGTCGCCCGCCATGATCTTTTCCGTGACCTCGTCGCCGAGGCTGCTGACGGTCGCCTGACCGCCCTCGCCGACTGTCAGGGTGAAGGTCGCGTATTCATCCTTGGAATAGGATGCTGTGATCGTAGCAGGTGTGTCGGCGTCGGGGGTGAAGGCAACGCCGTCCTCTGCGCCGGTGATCTCATACTCATAATCGGTAACCGTCTTTGCGGTGACGGTGTACTGTGTATCGGTATACAGCTTCTTTGAGCCGCTGACCGCAGTACCGTTGAGCATGATCTCGCCGTCCTCACAGCCGGTGACGGTAAAGTTAACGTCAGTGTAGGTTCTGACGGTCAGGTATGCAGCGGTACCGGCGGACCATACCGGCGTCTGATTAAAGAGACCGCCGGTCGTCTCAGTTGTTCTGTAAACAATGTATCTGCCTGCGGAAACAGGTTGGCTTGACAGTGCGCCGACCGTTGTGATGTTATCGGGATCGTCTGCAGGCGCAATACCAAAGGTCGCTGTAGACAGGATGTTGTCGTCGAAGAATCCGAGCATATCCAACCTGCTGACGGTCGCGGACTTCAGGTCGCGATCGATCTTAATGTCGTCCGCGGGATCTGGATCAGCGAATGTGACCGTGACCTTGTATGTTTCGCCGTTTGCAACGGGACCGTACTCACCCTCGTTCGCCTCGACAGCTTCGCCGTTCTTGGTGACGGTGATCGCGTCAAGCTCATGCAGCATAGCAGGCTTGGCTGTTACCTTAAAGGTCTTGCCCTCGGCGATCGTATCGTTTACAGGCGCGCCGTCGGATGTGATCTCCGCCTCGCCGCCTTCGCCTACCTCAAGCACAACCGTTGCATAGGCATTCAGCACGGCAGAATAGACAGCGCTGATCGACATATTTTCGGTCGGGGTAAACGCGTCGTCTTCCACTGCGCCGGTCAACGTATAGGTATAACCCTCGACGTTTTTTACGGTGACGGTATACTCCTCGTCGGTATAGACTCTCTTTGAGTCGCTGACCGCCTCACCGTTGAGTTTGATCGCGCCGTCGTCACAGCCGCTGACCGAGAAGGTCGCGGTGTAGTACAGCTTGATCGTCACATTCAGCGAAGAAATCTTATCCGCCTGTGTCCAGTCCGGCTTACGATTAAAGAGGCTGCCGGTATATGCTGTCGTTTTATAGGCGATATAGGCGCCCGGAGCTTCAACGCTATACGATGACGATACATAAGAAATATCGTCGGTTGAAGTAGCAGAAGCCGGTGCGATACCATAATAGATGCCGCTCAGCACCGAAGTACTGTCGCCGAATAAGTTGGCGAGGTTTGTGCGGGTCACGTTCGGGCTTGATGCGGAGATCTCCAGCACCTCGTCGCCACCCGTCGCCGCAAGCTCGGCAGACTTTTTCTTAGGTGTTGCCGCCTGTGTGGGCTTTTCTGCAGGAGCAGCGGATGCGTTGTTCTTGACAGCGTTATCGGCGCTCTGCTCGGGTGTGTCGCCCTCTTGCTGATCCGACGGAGCGCTGTTCTCTTCAACGTCATCGGGGATCTGCTCGGGTGTGTCGCCCTCTTGTGTATCGGATGGAGCGCCGTCCTCCTCAGCCGGATTATCCGGGTCGGGGTCAGGCTGCTCTGCCGTCGTCGATTCCTCTTCCTCGACGACAGTTTCATCCTGCGTGTTGTCGCCGGGATCGGGATCGATCTCGGTTGGTTCGTCGGTCGGTGTCGTTTCGATGGTCTGCTCGGGCTCCTGTACGTCGCTGCCATTATCCATCGCGCCCGCAACGGGGATATGGATCATCGACAGACAGAGTACAACCACGATCGCCATGGAAAGCACGCGATTCCACTTTGTGATCTTCATGTGGGTCTCTCCTCCATTTTAGAATTCCTGAAGCTAAAAAAAATAACGGCAAATGTCCTGTGAACAATTTTAAGATTCAAGGACATTTGCCGAAAACCACATATGGAGTATTCGCTATGATTATATAAAATTTTACCACGATATATTGCTAAGTCAATACAAAAACGCAATAATTATTACAAAATCGAATTTTTATGTGTTATATATTTAACAACCATTTTTCAGCCATTTTCCCGCTTTTTATCCCCTTTTTTGCGGTGATCCGAGGCTGTTTTTCGAATGCGTTTTTCCGCCTCTTTTCGGGGATAGATCCGATAGGTCGTTTTGACCGTCTGCAGCTGTGTATTTTCATTAAAAATTCAGAAGCAAAACCATTTGAAAGTGTGAAGACTCTTCACTCAATGGCACTTCCAAGTAGAAAAAAACATGACCGCCGAAGCGGTCATGTCATAATTCATTCAATCAGCAGAACCGGTGTTCAGTCCCGGATTTTTTGTTTTGGATCAAAGCGTCCAGGTGTAGTCGTTAACACTTGTCAGCTCTACGTTGTAGTAGATACCCTTGCCGGCGTTATGGGTGATGAAAACGTTGTCGGAAGCGATCTTTTCGTCACCGTTGTAAGCGTTGCAGGTGATGGTAGAACCGAGCGGGAGGTTGACGGACAGGCTCTCGAGCGGGGTGTTGATGACGTTCTCGATGCCGGTCTTCTTATTGTAATCTCCGTTTGCAAAGTGGAATCTGTAAGCCATGAAGAAGTTGTTGACGTCGGTCTCGAGGTGAGTATCCTTAGCGTCGCCGTTGACGATGATCAGCTTCGCCTCGTTATCGATGATATCGATACCCTTGACGGTGTATCTGTCGGGATCTTCCTTAGCCGCCTGTGCGCGCTCGTTGAATTCCTTCTGATGCACAACAATCATTCTGTAAACAACGGAGCCGCGAATGCCGTTGCCGTTGCCGTCAAAAACGCCGTTGTCCCAGTTGACAGAACACATCTGGAAAGCGTATTCCTGACCGAAAACGACCTCTTTCACCTCGCCGCCGTAATAAACGGTGCCGTCCTCGAAGGCTACCGCCATCTTCAGAGGCGCATCAATACGGATGGTTCCGGTCGCGGTAGGCGCTTCGGTGGGCTCATCAGTAGGCTCATCGGGAGTAACGGGTTCGTCAGGCTGTGTTGCCTGCGCCTTGATGCGCGCCCATACGGAAACGGTGCCCGCGGGAGCGGAGTAGGTCATTTCGCCCTTGGTGCTCTCGACCTTGACGTTGGCTACGTCGGTGATCGCGGCAGCGCTCTCACCGAAGAACCATCTGTCGGAGGAGCCGAAATAATTGTCGTTGATGGACAAAGAAGCAGCGTCCTTATCGACCGCGTAGCTGCCTGCAGTCGCCGCAAAGAGATCAACATTGTCGCCGATCACGATGCTGTCGGCAACGGGGATCGTGCCGTCTACGGGAGATTTCTGCTTGCTCGCGCCGATCGCGCTTGCCTGCGTCGCACAGATCGCGGTCACCTTGGCGTTGCCGGTGATCTCGATGGTGCCGCCGGTATGCGTACCTCTGCCGGAGCCGATCGCAGCGCCGCCGGAGTTGATCTCGTTTGATCTGCTGTCTGCCGAGATCGCGGTAACGTCAGCGTTGCCGCCGATCCTGACATTCACTGTATATGTATTCTGATTATACTGAGCGATTTTGCTGGAGCCGCGTCCGCCGCCGATACCTGCGCCGCCGCAGGAACCGATAGCAACGACCTTACCGCCGTTGATCTCGATGTCGGGTGCGGAGGAACCGTAGCCGCCGCCGATACCCGCCGCGAAGGTGCCGGGATCGTTCGCGTTGAGCGCAGCCAGATCGCTGTAATCAAAGCTCTGGTTCCATGCAGTAGCCGCATAAACCTCGCCGCCGTTGATGACGATACGACCGGCGCTGTAATCGCCGACTGCCGCAACGCCTGGCGCGCCGCCGCTGGTGCCGTAGCCGGTGCCGATGCCGGCGCCGCACTCGTTGCCGTAAGCGTGGATCACGCCGCCATTGATGGTGATGAGGTTCGCGTCAACATGATAGCCGGAGCCGATGCCGGAGCCTCTTCTGCCGGCAAAAGCGTTGATGTTGCCGCTGTTGATGGTGATCTCGCCGACCTTGACTCTCTCTTCAGCCGGAATATTGGTGCTGGTACCATAGGAGCCGATCGCCGCGCCCCAGAGGCCGCCGGTAACATTCAGGGTACCCTGACCCTCAAAGGTGACCTTGGAGCCGTACTCGACTTCTATACCGCAGGAATATGCGTTAGCGTCGCCTTCGATGGTGCTGGTGCCCTCTAATACAAAGGTGACGTCGGAGTTGTTCATGACCTTGATCGCGGAACGACCGGTAGAGAATACGCCCGCGTCGGCAAGTATGATTCTGCCGGTAACGCCGTCGATATCGACCGCATTGTAGCTATTCTCATTGAGCACATAATCGCCGTTTTGGTTGATAATGATCGCTTTGGAATCCCCCTCAGCCGCGTTTGCAGCCAGCGGGATCGCGGATACCAGCAGTAAAACCGCCAGTAATACGGAAATAGTCTTTTTCATGATAATCATCCTTTCTTATCTGTCTTTTGCTTAGGTGATTAATACCGTATATTATCAAACCTTCAACCGCTTGATGTGGGGTCGTGGGGTTGCCGAAAATAAAAATATCCGGCTGCGCAGTTTCTTACACCTGTAAAAAACTATGCAGCCGGTCGATCATATAGTATCGCTATTTAGACACCATGGCTTTCCGTCCCTGTGTTTCCGCAGGTTTGGCAATTGCTATATAGATAATTCAGCATATCAGATATGCTTTTTATCGCACCGTACGATGATACTAAACGATCGTACGGTTGTAAATAAAAGTTACAAAAGATTAATTATTTTTAGATCAATGCGCCCAAGTGTAGTCATTTACACTTGTCAGCTCTACGTTGTAGTAGATGCCCTTGCCTGCATTGTGGGTGATGAAGACGTTGTCGCTGTCGACCTTTTCATCGCCGATGTAAGCGTTGCAGGCGATGGTCGAACCGAGCGGAAGATTGACGGACAGGCTCTCGATCGGGGTGTTGATGACGTTCGGGATGCCGGTCTTCTTATTATAATCTTCGCTTGCAAAATGGAATCTGTAAGCCATGAAGAAGTTGTTGACGTCGGTCTCGAGGTGAGTATCCTTAGCGTCGCCGTTGACGATGATCAGCTTCGCTTCGTTGTCGATGATGTCGATGCCCTTGACAGTGTATCTGTCGGGATCCTGCATCGCAGCCAGTGCGCGCTCGTTGAATTCCTTCTCATGCACAACGATCATTCTGTAAACGACGGTACCGCGCAGGCCGTTGCCGTTCTCATCATAGATACCGTTATCCCAGTTGACAGAGCACATCTGGAAGGGATACTCCTGACCGTAAACAACTTCCTTCATCTCGCCGCCGTAGTAAACGGAACCGTCGGCAAACGCAACCGCCATCTTGAGCGGAACGTCGATGCGGATGCTGCAGGTCTCGGACGCAGGATCGGTGGGATCCTGTGCAGGAGGCTCGGTGGGATCCTCTGCGGGAGCCTCGGTGGGATCCTCTGCGGGAGCCTCGGTCGGATCTTCTGCGGGAGCTACGGTGGGATCCTCGGGAGTTGACGGGATAATCTCCGGAACAAAGCTGTCGTTGTAGCCGACATGGAGTTCAAAGCCGTTCAAGCCAACCAGAGAGTTTACAATGGATGTACCGCATACGTTGGCGTTGCTGCCGGTGAGCTTGGTGTTGGGAGCCAACAGAATGCCGTATAACTCGGTAGAGATCATTTCGACCTCGGGGGAATTGACAACATTGAAGATGATATTGCGGTTAAAGCTTCTCAGATAGTTCGGATCCATGCTGCCGTTGATCTTATTAGCGCCGTACTTCAGCGTGATCTTGTCGGACGTCGTCAGATTAACGATGATCGTCTGACCTTCGGCAATCGTGAAATCGAAGAGATAGCTGCTGATGGTCGAATCGTCGACGTTATAAACCAGCGTATCCGCATCCGGATTACCTTTAAAGGTGTAGGTGCCGTATGCTGCTTCGCATTCGCCGTTAACCGGAAGAGCCTCAATAGCAGCCTTCGCAGCATTGGCGGTGTTGCCGGCAGCGGCAAAGTATGCCGAGGAATCGGCGACGGTGTACTGACCGTTTGTCGTTGCGGAAGGAGTGACATTTGACAGATGATAGGTGTTACCGTCCGCATTGCCGACGACCGTCTGACCGTAGACGTTGCCGTAGCCGCTGATATTTGCATTTCCGTTGATCAGGAGAGCGACGTCCTCGGTCGAAGCGTTATTCTGACCGTAAGCGCCGGCATTTGCCGAAAAGCCTCTGTTAGAGTTGAAGCTGCCGCCTACGGCAAGCGTACCCTCTACATCGATGATGTTCTCAACATTTCCTAAAACAACACCTGACCAATTAAGCAGATCGCCGAACGCGTTGTTCGAGGTCGCTGTGTGAAATTCGGGAGTTTCACCCTCGTTGATATGACCTGTATAAGCGAAAGCGGGGATGCAGAAAACCGAAATCGATATAACTGCAACAAGTACCAGAGATAATAGCTTCTTCATATCAAATCTCCTCCCTTTCCTGAGAAAAAATAAAAGCACCTAAAATGTTTCAGCTTTACGAAACATATTAGATGCAACCAGACGACCATAGTGCAAAAGCACCTTAGGCTCTTCGCTTTGCGTCACTGCTTTTCAGCAGTTTTGCTCTTTAATCACTATCATTATATAACGTGAAAGATCATTTGTCAATAGCTTTTTCATAATTTTTTATTTTTATGGATATCAAACAAAATTCTCTTGGCTCTCTTGACAAACGCCCCAAAAAATAGATATAATTATGTAACAGTTTTGTTACCGCCTTCGGCAGGCAACAGACAACGTAAGCCTTTTATCCATTTTCCTTGTTTTGTTGCATAGAAGGTGAGAATCATCAATTATTATACTTCAATCATCGGGATCTGCTGGCTTGCGCTGATTGTGCTGAGCATACTCGTATCGGAGAACAATCGCCTTTCCCGTAAAGAAAAGATGTTGTTCTATCTGACGCATATCATCGTCGCGCTTGCCGCGCTGATGGAATGGCTGGGGATCCTGTTCAACGGAGATATGTCGGTCCCCATATGGGCGCTGCGCGCCGTCAAATGCATCGACTATATCCTGACGCCCGCTGCGGGCGCGGCGCTGCTCTTTTACCTTAAGACCGGCAGCGCATGGGGAAAGATCATCACCGGTCTGCTCGGCGTCAACCTGGTGTTTCAGCTGGTTTCAGCCTTTACCGGATGGATGCTCGTGGTCGATGAGCAGCATCGCTATTCCCACGGTCCCCTGTATCCGGCATATATTGCAATGTACAGCGCGCTGATTATTTTGATCGCGATCGAGTTCATTACCTACGGTAAAAACTTCCGAAAGCAAAACAGGCTTTCGCTCTATGCCATCCTGATAATGGTATTTATCTGCATCCTGATCCAGGAAATATTGGGCAGCGAATTCCGGACCGCTTATCTCGGACTGACACTCGGGATCATTATGATGTTCATCTACATCACAGAGTTCGCACAGCTGTCTTCGGATGACACGATACATGAGCAGCAAATAGCGATCACCACCGACGCGCTGACCGGCGTATCAAACCGATATGCCTTTGTCGCCGCTCTGAAAGAGCTGGACAAGGAGGGTGCGACGCCCCCTGCTGATCTGACGGTCTTTTCCATCGACATCAACGGTCTGAAAACCGTCAATGATTCGCGCGGACACGCGGCAGGCGACGAGCTGATCTGCGGCGCTGCCGACTGCATCTGCGGCGCCTTTGAAAAGAGCGGTACCTGCTATCGAACCGGCGGCGACGAATTCATCGTCATCGCGCGGATGGAAAAAGCGCAGGCGCTCGAAACGCTCGAAAAACTCAAACAAAATGCTGCGCATTGGCGCGGCGAGCTGGTCGGCGATCTGTATCTGGCGGCAGGCTTTGTCTGCGCGGCGGATTATCCCGATCTTACCGTAGAAAAGATGATCGTCGAAGCCGATATGGCAATGTATGATGAAAAAGACGCCTTTTATCGCAAGATGAGGATGGCGTCGGCACGAACCTGATACCGTATATTAAGAATGAAGAAAGACGCTTCGGAGCATCCGGAGCGTCTTTTTGTTATGCTGTGACTTTTTCGATCGCACGCGTCACCCGGTCGTAAACGACGGCAAAGCGCCAAATTCTTCTGTCAGGATCTCGTAGGATTTTTTCAGCCTTTGGGTATATTCCGGCTGACCGAGCCCGCTGAAGCCGGTATCGTGCAGCTTGATCTCGCCCTGAGAGCCGGCGCCGAGCTTGATGGTCTTGAACCCGGTGAATTCGATCTTGTCGGACTTAAGGGGCGCGATACAGGTCATCGTGCGCGGATTTTTGATCCCCAGCAGATACCACGCAAGCCGGATCTCGAGCTTTGTTCCGCTCAGACAGAAATCCGCCTGAGAGCAGAAGTCCTCGCTGTCGGGATCGGCGTTGCCGTAACGGAGAAGTCCTGTCTCGACCGACTGCGGCTCGACCAGACGCTTCTCCTCCGGCAAATACATTTCGTTAGTGACCAGCATCATCATCTTGTTGTAGACGCCGCTGTTCTTTTTATACGGCGCGGTTTCCTTATCGCCCAATATCTTTTGCACGATGCCGTATTTGTAATGGAAAACATCTTCATACGCGTCGGTCAGGATCCTTGTGTTTTCCCTGCCGTTGATGACCAGCAGGCGATCCGCCGCATCGGAAAAGGTCAGCTTTCGTTCGGCGTCGGATTTGCTGCCGTCGCCGCTGACCCGGATCGGGATATAATAGGTATCTTTATCAAAGTCGAATCCGTCGGGAAGCGATACCAGCAGATGCAGATACTCGGCGTCATACTTGACGCAGATCCCGGTATCCCCGATCCCGGTCTCCATGTTCCACTCGGTCGTGTCGCCGTCGGGACGGCTCGCCGCCGTATCAAACGCCAGAACGCCGTAGCTCTGTTCGGCTGAGGACAGATCGTGGATGCGGTCGGACGGCTTTTCGGGATAATACATATCCATGTTCCAGGTGCGCTTGAACCACTCGTCCTGCCATGAGAACAGCAGTCCGCCGCAGCAGCCCGCCTCGCAGATATCGCGGGACATACGCGCATCCAGCTGACCCTGCTCCTGTTCGGTCAGACCTCCCTGCTGATAACCGTTCAAGCCTAGGTGAGCGATCCCCCGTGAGGTGCTCAAGCCGTACTCCGCGATCATCACCGGTACGCTGTAGGCGCTCTTGAGATCTTTCAGATACGCGAGATAGTTATCGTCTGTATCGGTATATTCAGGCTGATGATTCATGAATTCCGGATAATACGGATAGACGTCGACTGCGGCGAACAGTCCTGCGTAGTAACCGTCCTTCGCCAAGATCTTTTCGGTATCGACGCTGATCGTATCCTCTTCATAGGGGAAGGGTTCTGCGGAGTGGGTCAGCGTATCGAGCGTTTGCCAGTTGAGGAATGCGACCGGCAGCTGACACGAATAGGTCTCGCTCTCATACTCGATCAAGGTGTCCCCCACCTCGCACAAAAACGCTTCGAACGGCGTAGAGCCCTCTGCGGTACGCAGGTAGCCGCCGTTGTAGTTCGCCTCGTCGGGATGAGAAACGTTCGTTTCGTTGACGAAATCGGGCGGGTATTCCAGCCCGAGGATATAGCCGACGACATAGTCCGAAATATCGCGGTCGTATATTGCGGGATCGAATTTGCCGTAGGAGGTGTAGTTGCTCGAGCCGTGGATGATGTCAATCGTCTCGGTCACGGATCGCTTAAAGGCGCTGATCAGGATCTTATCGCTCTCCAGCGCGTCGGTCAGCTCGTACATCAGGTCTTCCGAAAACCAGATCCCCTGTATCAGGTAGAGCGGGTCGTCGGCGTGCTGCGCGTTGTAATCATCAAGCGCGCGGTAGAAATCGGGATTCATGACCGTAAACACCCTGACCGTGTTGGCGTTCATTTCCTTAATCTTTTGAAACCAGTCTGTAAAGGTATCATAGTCGGTATCGGGGGAGCCAAGATCCGTCTCGGGCTCGCTGAGCCCCATATTGACGCCCTTGACATAGAACAGCTCGCCCGTCTGATCATCGACGCCGCGGTAGATATAGCCGTTGTCGGCGGCGTAAAACGGCAGAGAGAGCCCCTTGGTATCAGGCAGCTGCACCTTAGCCGCTACGGACGCTTCCGATTTGTCCGTATTATCATGACAGGCGGCAAGGATGAACATCAACGCCGCTGTCAACAATAACGCCATGATTCTTTTCATCCTGCCGCCTCCTTTTCTATATTATATTATTTATTGCCGGACTTATTGCTCCGGTACTGCTCCAGATAATCCTGCAGCTCATAGTACGACGGCTTCATCCGCTCGTGCCATGTGGGGATATTCCACTCGGGATAAGAATAGCTGCCGCCGAAGCTGATGTTGACACGCTCCTTCTTCTTCGCGACGCCGAGGCCGAAGCTGAACGAATCGTACGGCTGCGGCGTGAATACCTGTTCCTCACGGAAGTCAGCCATCTGCTGCTTGGAAGAGGGATCCATCACGTTCAGAAGCTGCCACGGGATGCGGATCTCTACGCCGCCATCGCCGTAACTGAAATCTGTCAGCGACGCGTAATCCTCCGCGTCCGGATTGGCGTTGCCGTACAGCAGCTTGCCGGTCTCGTAGGCTTTATCGGGCACCTCGTCGCCCGTGCCGCCGACCTTAAGATGGTAGCCGTAGCACATCAGCATCTCGTCAAAGACGCCGCTGTTCTTTTTATCGGCGTTCTTCAACTGCGGATAGTCGCTGAGGATGCGCGACTCGACAAAATGATAGTTGAACGCGTCGTAATAGCGATCGACATAGATATGCGAGTCGGACGCGCCGTGGATCTTGATCAAAAAGTCCGCGCCGCCGTCAAAGGTCAGGTTATAATCCTTGGCGGTCTTATTGCCCTGATCCGCGATCGTATCGATCGGGATATACAGGGTATCGTTGTTAAAATCGTATTTGTCCGCCTTGGCATACAGATACAGGTATCGCTCGTCGTGCATAACATACAGCTCGCCTGCATTGGAAGTCAGCACCGGCTCCTCGGAGCTCCACTCGCCGGGATCGCCGTCGGGATAGCAGCAGACGTAGTTCTCGCCGGGATCGAACGACATAACGCCGAAGTTCTGCTCGGTCGTCTGGATATTCGACCAGAACGGACGGCGGTCGGCGATATCGAACATGACGTTGTTCCATGTACGCTTGAACCACTCGTCCTGCCAGGTAAAGATCAGGCCGCCCGCATATCCCGTATCGCGGATCGAATTGATCATATCGATCAGCATCGCGCCCTGCGCGTTTTCGTCGACGCCGCCCTGATTATAGCCCATGACGCTTTTATGTCCCATGCCTCTCGAGGTCGGGATACCGAACTCGGCGACAAGGATCGGCAGCGTATGGACCAGCTTCAGATCCTTCAGATAGGCGGAATAGGTATCGACCTTTCCGTCCTTATTCTTATTCTCCAGATAATCCTCCTGATAATTCAGGCTGTCGGGATAATAGGGATAGATATGGTAGGACGCGAACAAGCCGGGTTCGAAATTTCTGCATTTGATGCTCTCGGTATTCACGACCGCCTTATCCTCATCGTAGTGGGGTTCGTTGGGATGGGTAAGGGGATCGGTCGTGATCCAGTTGGTGAACGCCAGCGGCGCCTGGAAATGAAACTCTTCCGTTTCGTGCTTGATCAAGGCGTCGCCCGCCCTGCACAAAAAGGTTTCAAACGGCGTCGAGCTCTGGGTATACAGATACTCGCCGTCGTATTCACGCAGGTCGGGATGCTGTGACCGCGTTTCCGTGAACCACGTTGCAGATAGCGATCGCGTCGTTCTTGAAATCGGTCATGATCTTTTCATTCTCGGCATAGACGTCGCCTAAGCGCTTGATATCTTCCTCATTGACCCACAATCCCTGAAAGAGATAGATAGGGTTATCCGCCGTCTTGTTATAATCATTGAGAGCCAGATAAAACTGGGGACGCATGGTGGTATACACGCGGATACAGTTGGCGTTCATCTCGCTGATATATTTGAACCAGCGAAGGTAGGTGTCATAGCTGATGGTAAGATCGCCCGGGAAGAGAGCGGGCTCGGACGCGCCGATATTGACGCCCGTCATAAACTGCTGATTCCATCCGCCCTCGTTGTAGAGGTGAAAATATCCGTCTTGCGCCTTAAAGCGGTAGCTGACATCTTTGATAGAATCATAGTATTCTTCACCGGAGCTTTGGGATTGCTCGGTGTCGTCTTCTTTTTTACGGAAAATGGAAAGCTGCTTGATACCGAACGGGGTCAGCAAGCCCATTTCGGCAAGGAAAAAGAGAACAAGGATCGTAGCGACAACAGAGATAACAACCTTTTTCATTGTTCAAACTCCTTCCGCTTGATCTTGCCCCACGATTTACGCAGCTTGCGGTACTTTATGATACCCTCCACACGGAACAGCGTGATCATCTGGCGATAACCGAAGTTTTCCAGCACCGCGTAAATCGAAATGGCAATGCTCTGCTTGGCGTTCATCGCCGCTCTGTGCGTATACTGCTCCAGCACCAGACTGCCCTCGGAGAGGATAACGCCCAAGGCGACCGACAACAGGAAGTAGATGATAAAGAAGAACATATTCAGCTCTCCCATGATCAGCGTAAACGGTATCAGGAAATAACCGATGACCTCTACGACCGCGCCGAGCAGCTCGAATATCCAGTTGTACGGCACCGAGAACAAGCCGACCACGCCGTAGAAGGGGTTAAAGGTCATGCCGATATGCGAGATCATGGTATCCATCAGTCCGATCTGCCAGCGTCTGCGCTGGCTGCGGATATCCTGTACGGACATCGGGCCCTGCGTCCAGCAGATCGAGAACTCATTGAACTTGACCTTATATTTCTTTCTGTGCTTTCTCATATAGCGATGGATGCGCACGACGATCTCCATATCCTCGCCGATGGTGTTGCGCTTATAGCCGCCGACGTCGATGACCGTCTGCTTGCGGAACAGTCCGAAGGCGCCCGATACGATCAGCAGCGAGTTTGAGGCGCTCCAGAAAACACGTCCCATCAAAAAGGAACGGTAGTATTCGACGATCTGAAAGCGCTCGATCAGCTTCTTGGGCATGGAAAAGCCCTTCAGCTCGCCGTTGACGATCTTGGAGCCGTTGGCGATACGCACCAGACCTCCCGCGACTACGGTGCGGGAATCCTTGATAAACTCCATGGAAAGACGGAGAAGCGCGTCTTTTTCGATACGGGAGTCTGCATCCAGACAGGTAAACAGCGGATAGCGCGAGATATTGATGCCCGCGTTGAGCGCGTCCGACTTACCGCCGTTCTTCTTTTGCACATACAGCAGGTTGGGGTATTCTCTGCTGTAATAGACCGCCTCGATCTTCTCGGTGGGGATCTGGTAACGGATCGAGGTCTCGATCTTATGCATATGGAACGCCTGAACGAGCAGCTCGCCGGTTTTATCGGTCGAGCCGTCGTTGACCACGATGATCTCGAACATCGGATAGTTGATCGTCATCAGCGACTTGACATTCTGCACGATATTCTCCTGCTCATTATATGCGGGGATGATCAGAGAAATCGGCAGCAGATTATCGCTGTCGACATAGCTGTGATAATCATCGGAGAACGTTTTGTTATAGTTTTTATGCACGCGAAACAGCGATACGAACAGCTGGACAACATAGATGATATTGAGCAGCAGCGTAAACGCCATGCAAAAATAGTTGAATACGACAATAAAGGCTCTTATTGCGTTTAAAAATCCCATAGCCTCTCCTCCTTTCCGATAAATCGATCATTCGGTGTCGACCTGTCTGTACAGGACGGTTTTGACGGCGTCCGCCGCAAAGCGATCGTAGCCGCCCAATATCTCTTCCAGATCGTTGGCCGAGATATCCATTCTTGTGATAGACTGTGCAGCCGCCTGACGCACCCACCACTCCTTGTCGCTGAGGGCGTGCTTGACGGTCGCGAGCGCCGTATCGGTCTTCAGCAGAGAAAGACCTCTGACGGCAGACTGCCTGATGACCCAGTCTTTATCGCTCGCAGCGATCTGCAAAAGCTGTTCGTCCTCGGGATTACCGAAGGCAGCGAGCGCCTTGACGCAGGCGATCTTCATCTGATCATCATTGCCTGCCGCGCCCTCGATATACATCGGTCTGAACGCTTCGATCTTGTAGGGCGCGATGGTCTTGATGATCGTACACTTCATATATTTATTGCACTTTTCAAACAACCGCTCGGCAAGCACCTGCCTGCTGCCGGTGAACTGGGCAAAAAACTCGTTGATGATCCTCGCCGAGTAGAGGCGGTCGTCCTGGATCTCCAAGAGATATTTTGCCACATCGTCGACGTCGCCCATATGACACAGCGCCATGGCGGCGTTATAGGCAAGGTCGCGGTGCTTGTCGTCAACATATTCTTTGATTTTATCGCGGTACTCTACCGCTTCAAGCTCGGCGAGTCTTCTGCAGGCATAGCTCTTGTGGTATACGTCGCCCTCATCGAGCATCGTTGCGTAGATCTCCACCGGCTGAACCTGCTCATTGATATGCAGGATCAGCTCGTCAAGAGCCTTGGGGTCGGAACTGTATCTGCTGCCTCTGTGCTCTCTGATGGACGTCAGCGCCATTTCATATACTTCAAAATCGCCGTTGATCTCGTCGGAGAGCGCTTTTACCTCTGCGTTTCGGCTGCTGAGAGTCGGCGCAAAGAGCACCCCCTCAACATGGATATCAAGCCTGCGCCTGATGTTCTCTACG
The DNA here is from genome assembly GCA_902779225.1 of uncultured Ruminococcus sp. Classification (GTDB taxonomy): domain Bacteria; phylum Bacillota; class Clostridia; order Oscillospirales; family Acutalibacteraceae; genus Ruminococcoides. The sequence goes on from CACZAW010000001.1 coordinate 21,347, forward strand.
CGCGCCGTATTTTCGTCCTGACGTTCGGCTAAGCGATAATGAAGAATGTACTCTATACCGATGATCGATAAACAAAGAAGCAGTCCGATAACGCTGATCAATTCTATTTTCACGACGTTATCTCCTTATTGTTTTTTCTGTGATATAGGCTGTTAATTTGCTGTAAAATATTGCTGAAGGATGCCGTAGCTTTCCTTTTGTCTGATCGCATAATTGACCGTTTCCCACTTGCTCCATTCAAATACCTTGTAGCCGGGATCGTGCTTATCTGCCGGGAAACCGTAGATCAGGTCGCCCTCTTTGCGTTCACCGATCATAACGGATACCAGGGCGCCGTTGGTGGTAACGGTTTTTGCCTGCGGCTGATCCAGCGAGGGATCGTTGATCACCAGCTTTTTGGACGGCTCGGCTACGTTCAGCCATGTCCACGGCAGGCGGATATTGATGGTCGAGCCGGTCTGATAAAACTGGGTATCGCTCGAGGTAAAGCCGCCGTAGGACAGGTCGGCTACCTTATTATACTCGCCGGAATAGCTCTCTTTTGACGACGCCGATCCGCGGCTGCGGTCATAGCTGCGGGTCACATAGAGCGCCGCATCCTGTTTGCCTTCAAAACGGAGGGTGTATTCCATACCGGACAGGGAGTTCGGGGTAAAGTCTTTGGCATAAAAATACTCGCCGTCGTTGCGCTGATAGGTGTCGATTCCGACAAACATCGCGTTTTCTTTATAATCCAGCTCCTCAAACAGCTCAAGCGTGATATACATATAGCTTTCGTCGCTGTACATGGAAACCGCCTGAACCAGGTCGTCGTCCGATAATACCAGACCGGGCGTATCGGGGATCTTGCTGTCCAGAGCGAGCAGACCCGTCATCTGCGCGCTGTCACAGGTATTGTGCCACAAATAGCCGGTCGACGCCGAGCCGCTGTATTTCGCCATATCCTCGCCGATCGCACTCCACGAATCGTTGAGGTCATAGACGACCGCGCCCAGCATCCCGCTGTCCTTGATCGCCTTGAGCGCATCCGTAATCGCGGCGCCCTGCTCCTCCTCGGTGACAGCATCCTGTCCGAAGATCGCGTTGACGTTGGAGAACGAGACGCCCGATATCAGCGTGTCGGGATCCGCTTTTGCTAAATCGGCTATCACGGAATCGGAATACGCTGCGCCCGAGGCGCCGCTCAGGTAGTCGATCCGCTCGGGATCCATCAGGATCTCGTTAAAGACATATTGCTTGCATTCGGGAGCGGCGTAATCGCGGAACTGATACGCATCCTTGCTGTTGACATATGACTGCCCCTTGAGCATATTCATATCCGTTGAGATCGCAACAGGCGTATAGTAATCGTATGAATCATAGGACGCCGACTGAGCCGTGTCATACAGGAATGCCGCAAAGCCGTTGATTCCTTTGCTGTCCTTTACATAATCGCCGCTGTAGGAATAGGAGGACAGACCCTTGATCTGCTTGACGTTTTCGGCGGTGAGCTCCGGATCGACGACGATGCACAGAACGCAGTCGGATACGTCGTTGAAGTAGCTGACCCTGCCTGTCTTGATGCTTTCGACGGTAGCTTTGCCGTGCAAGGCGTCAACGGTACTCCGAACGGCGCTTTCCCATTTCTTGATGCCGTCCTCGGTCAGATAATCCGCCGCCTTGAGGTCGGCGGGCTTTTTGACCCGCTGAATGATATATATCTTTTGATTATCCGAATCTTTATTATGACGGCTGACGGCGGCATAGAACTCCGGAGGATACAGATCCTTTGCCTCTATGCAGTTGACGCCGAGATCGGCGGCGTTGGAGATCAGGTTTTCGTAGTAGGTGAAGTCGCGGGAATACTTATCCGTTCCCGGTTCGTCGGCATTGAGCGATACCGCCTTGAGTTCCAGCTTCTTCCAGTTTTCATCCTCGTAGATCTGGAAGCTGCCGTTATTGACGCGCGATACCTCCTCGTGGCTCTCCTTCTCCTCCGTATAGACCGTCGACTTTGTATCGTTGAGGATATGTCGGATCAAAGGATTATAGAAGCGCCAGTAGAAGTTTGAGATATCGCCCTGACGGTCGTAGGAGAGGAACTTCCAGAACTGGTTCGCAAAGAGGAAGCCGCCGTAGCGCTCGCCGCTGACATAGTCGTTGAAATCTCCCGCGAAATAGTATACGGGAGCGTAGCCCTCCTCCTGACGGCGGGTGATCGCGCAGAAGCGGGGCGTTTTGCTGATCTCTTTGATCTTCTCCATTCCCGTCGCGTTGAGGTCGAACTCAAAGGTCGCGATATTTTCCACGCCGTAGTTCGGCTCGATCAGCTCGAACCAGTTGTAGAAATTACAGTTGCCGCAATCGCCGAACTCTTTTTTATACTCTTCATTGATATAGATCTTCAACAGATCCTTGGTGATAAAATCGGTGTTTTGCTCGAGGACGATGATCTTGCCGTCCTCGGACACCAGCATGATGCCGGGGCCGGTAAAGCGCCATTCGACGCCCTCCTGCTGCTCATACATCGGGGGCGCCCAGTCGGGAACGTCGGTGAAATCCTCCAGATCGACAATATATCTGCCGATCCATTTCTTCGGCGACACGCCCAGCAGGTTGACCAGCTGCGCGCGGACGGAATCCGACAGCGGCGAGCTGAACAGCGCCGCCTCGGTGATGATCGGCGCGCCGCTCTCATACGCAAAGTTGATATAAGACATATCGTCGTCGGAGATGCCGCCGTTGAGCGGGGTGCTGCCGTTGTAATAGCCGAAGGTGTCGTTGCCGAGACCGTAGGCGTCGGAAAGATAGACGAGATCGGGCTTTGTCTCGGAGTCGGAGAACTCAACACTGTGGTCAAAAGCGCCCTCTCCGTCCAGCATCGGTCCGAAGTAGTCGTGCTTATAATCGTAGGAGGTACCGTCGGGCTTGACGTACTTCTGCTGATTCAGGATCCAGTAAAAGCCCCTGTGCTTGCGGTATATGTTATCCTTGATGATATCGCCGTCCTCGGAATAGGACAGCACGGTTTTATCCATAACGGCAACAACCAGCGTCTTCTTCGGCAGCAGATGCCAGATGATGAACAGCAGCGCGATCGCCAGCACGAGAACGGCAGCCAATATGTGATACCATTTCAGCCTCTTGTGAAACTTCTTGACTTTCTTTTGCCGGATATCCTGCTGCTCTTCAAAATTGACTTCTTCAGCGGGCTTTTGCGGTTCGCCGATATGATCCGGCTTGTTCTTTTTTCTTTTAAACATCCGAATACCTCTTGCGTGATATGATTACTCTTCTTTCAGATACTCCAGGAAGGCTGTGCAGATCTGCGGGTCAAAGATCTTGCCGCTGTATTCTGCAAGATAATTCATCGCGGCTTCTTTTGTCCACGCTTTCTTATAGGATCGCTCCGATACCAGCGCGTCATAAACGTCGCAGACCGTGACGATACGCGCCTCGATCGGGATATCTTCTCCCTTTAATCCGTTTTTGCCCATACCGTTATACTGCTCGTGATGATATCGCGCGATCACGGCGGCGGTAGAGATCAACGGATCGTCGGCAAACGCCGACAGGATGGTATAACCGAAGTCGGTATGGCTGCTGATGATGATCTGTTCTTCCTCATTCAGCCTGCCGCGCTTTTCAATGATATACTTGGGAACTGCGATCTTGCCCAGATCGTGCAGCTTCGACGCGGTCGCGATATGCTCGGCCTTTGCTTCGTCAAAGCCCATTCTCCCGCACAGCTCTCGGGTGTATCTGCAAATATTCTCGAGATGCTCGACCGAACAGCCGTTGTCAAGCTCTGCGTTTTCGGCAAGCTCCTCAAAAATGATATTGATGTCACGTTTATCCTTCTGGACAAACATATTCTCGTATGTGGTCTCCAGTCCGCAGTATGTCGCTTCAAGCATACTGATAAAGAAGGAATCCAGACCGTTTTTGATATTTTCGAAATGGATGATACAGCCGATATCCTCTCCGTTTTTTAAAATATACTCAAAGTATGTCTCGGCGAAGAGGTAGTTCTTGTCATTCTTCAGGAAGTTGTTTTCGATCACCTGATAGTGACAGCCCGACACGCCCTTACTGATCACCTCGGTGTATACGCCGTTTTCCTTGACGGCAACGCAGTAATCGGCGTCGGCGTTTTCGCTGTTATACTTGGTCAAAAGCTCCAACAACTCGGTGACCACCGTGTGGTAGAAGGCGTCCTGATCGGAGCAGCTGAGCATATTGCGGATAAAAACGGAGATCAGATCCACCGAATCGCCGTATTGGACGCTCTGCTCGCGGAACTCGCTGTTCTTCATCATAAATTGGTAATCGTGGATATAGGTATACTCCAGAACGCATCCGACGACAAAGGTCGACATGGCGACTGTATAGATATACAGCACCCTAAGTCGGCTGATCAGCAGGATACCCGCAAAGAAGATCATCAGCGCGTAAAAGATGCACATGATAAAAACAGGTGTCGCGTACTGGGTTCGGCGTTCGAGCTGCGACAACGCGAGCCGCGCGACGAATACGACCGCCGCCAGGCAAAGCACGCTCATGACGATCGAGGATATCCTCACCATCACAGCGGAGAACGAAAGCATCATCATCGTGATCGAGATGACGGCGGCAAGGCCGATCACAACGCCCGTTCTTCGATGATTCTTAAACAGTCCGTTCAGAAATGCCAGCGTGAGCAAAAACGTCATCTGGACGGGTATCTCCGATAATCTCAGCCATATCGGCAGATTCAGCATATAGGTGGATTCGGGCAGCAGATGCAATATGATCGCAAAGCCCAGATACGCGGCAAGTCCCGCCACGATCAGCGAACGGTAAAACCGGCGACGGACGATCGATATCACGGCAAAGACCGCCATTGCGATCAAGCCTGTCAGCAGGATCCCCGCGCCGAAGTAAAAGCCCAGCGGGAAGTCGAACGCGGGATCGCCGCCCTCTTTCAGATACGCTTCAAATCTGACGGAAAAAGGCAGCTTCATAAATATGTCTATCTGCTGCTCATGGGTCGAGGGCTCCAGATAAAACGAATTATAACAGTTGCCGACGTATTCTTCGCTGTCGAACTGATTATTATAGACGACCTTACCGTTCAGGCGGATCTTCACGGGCGCATAATCGGTGATCAGCACAAAGTTTTTACCCGTATCCTCGGGAGTAATGGTCTTGGTCAGATACAGATTGTCCTTTTTGACGCCGCTCTCCGTCAACAGAGGATTCTGTTCATTGAAATTGCGCAGATCTCCTTCGGGGACGGTTCCCGGCTTTTCGGTATACAGATAACCCCATCCCGAGAACGTATTATCATGCTGATAGCTGCCTGCGACGTAATCCGCGACAAAATATACCGCGACCGTCAACAGAAAAACGATCATCGCTACGCCTAACAGGGGCAGCACGCCCTCCTTGAATTTGGCGCTGTTCAGTTTTTGCTTTTTCTTGGTTTCTTTTTCTTTCATCATTTCAGTCTTGAATACTTCTTCAATAAGCTTATGACGTCATCTTCGGTAACGGGCGCGTTTTCGGTATGCTCTTCTTCATACAAAAGATCCTGCACTTCGTCAAGCACATTCTGGATCTCTGTCTGATATGCGGTTATGTCTTTCAGCGCCTGCTTCATACGTTCGTTTTCTTGCTCGAGCTGTTCGAGCATAATCTCATTTCTATCTTCCATAACAGCCTCACTCTGCGGAAAGCGAGTCGATCACAGGCTTTCCGTCTTTAATCTTTACATTGATGGTCGTTCTGCCAAGCAGCGTTTCGCGTTCGAATTCATTGTAGAAGGTGGTGATGATCTCAGCGTTATCGGCGCCGGTATCGACCGCATCTACGGTGTAATAGATATTGCAGCCGTATTCGGGGATCCACATCTCAAACCGTTTTTTGCCCTTGTTATATAAAACGGAATCCTTCACCTCAAAATCATCGCTTCCGAAGAGGATCGTCAGCTGTTCCTTGATCTGTTCCTCGGTCGCGTCGCGATACTGCATGGCTTTATTATTCATTTCATTAAGGTTCTCGAAATAGACATGGGAGAAGGCAAACTGTACCAGCGCGTCGATCGGGATATCCTTAGCGGAAGCAAACTTCGGCTGCGCCATCATATAGGCGAGCTCGTAGGCGCGCAGGGAAAAATCCTTAACGCTGACCTCCACGCCGTTAACGGTGACGGGATCGGTTTTTCCCGATCCGTAGGAATGAAAGCCCTCCTGCTCCTTTTCCTCTTCCTTCTCGCTGAACTTAACGTCGTATTCCGTCGACGCCTCATCCTTTTGCTTTACGTTCGGATCGGCGCTGCACGATGCAAAAAGCATCGCCGCCATCACCGCCGCAAGCAAAAAGCAGACGATTTTTATCCGATTGTTTTTCATAACCATTCCTCCGTTGCAAAATGAAGATAGCTTACACGCTGCGACCGGTACGGGTCTTTGATTCATCCGACAATAAAAAAACCGCCTGCTCAAAAACTACGATCTGTAATTAATGATGCAGCCGGTCGATCCTACAGTCTACTAAAAAGAAACCCGCCTGCACTCTCATTACTCTCGGTAAATCAACGTGCAGCCGGTCGGTCATATAGCATACTATTTAGACACCAGAGCTTTGCGTCACCGCTTTTCAACGGCTTTGCCCTCTATTTTTGCGGTAATTATATCACAGATCATCAAAAAAATCAAGCAGAATTCAAAAAATCTATATAAAATCTATATAATTGTATAGCCTGATCGTCGCGATAAAAAGGCTGTCTGCACAGGTTGCCGCAAACAATCGGCGACGATCGCGCATATATTTAGTGAAATTGCAAAAAAATGATTGTAATTTGACAAATAATATTGTATAATTGAGTTTGGGTTGTTATAAAGACTATCAAATGTTCATTGATCCCATATACAGCTTTGAGGAAAAGGACAAGGATAACGGCACAAAGCCCCGATCCGAAGAGCTGACAGCAGCGCTTTCTGAATGCTATCAAACGATACGGAGAAGCTTATGCAAACTTTTTTAGACGCTAATCGAAAACGAAAGGTTTTAGCGGTCGATGACGAGATCATCAATCTGGAGATCATCAGCGAGATCCTCGCGAACAGCTATGAGGTCGTTTTTGCCTATAACGGAAAAGAGGCGATGGATCTGCTGTCCGATCCCGAGGCGGATTATTCGCTGGTATTGCTGGATCTGATGATGCCGGTAATGGACGGCTTTGAGGTCATCCGCCTTATGCGAGCGGACGTCCGCCTGCGCAAATTTCCTATCATCGTGATGACCTCCGACAAAGCCGCAGAGGTCAGGAGCCTCAGGATGGGAGCCGCCGACTTCATCACCAAGCCGTACGATATGCCCGAGGTCGTCCTCGCGCGCTGTCAGGCGATCATCGAGCTGAGCGAAGACCGCAGCATCATCCGTTCAACGGAACGGGATCCGCTGACGGGCTTGTACTCCAAGGATTACTTTTTTGTATATATCCGCCGTTTTCTCCCGCAGCTGACCGGCGACATGGACGCGCTGGTGCTTGATTTTGACCGCTTCAATATCGTCAACGAGCTGCTCGGCCGCGAGGAAGGCAACCGCATCCTGAAACAGACCGCGGAGCTGATCAATACGATCATCCTGCAGTCGCGCGGTATCGCCTGCCGCACCGACGGCGACATATTCTACGTCTACTGCGAGCGCAGAGAGGATTACGAATCGTGCATCAAAGAGATACAGGACACCCTTAATCGGGAGAGTCCGTCACATTCGCTGCGCCTGCGCGCCGGACTGTATCAGCCTGCGACCGGGGACAGAGTTCCCGAAGCGTGGTTTGACCGTGCAAAAACCGCCTGCGACCGCCTGCGCGACCGCTACAACCACTGTGTCGGATACTACAGCCGCGAGCTGTATGAGCGGTTCATCTATGAAGAAAAGCTGATCGCCGATATCGACGAGGCGATCGCGCAGCATCAGCTGCTCGTTTACTATCAGCCGAAGTACGATATCCGCGGGGATAAGCCCGTGCTCACGAGCGCCGAGGCGCTGGTGCGCTGGGATCACACCGAGCTGGGATTTATCAGCCCCGGCGATTTTATCCCCCTGTTCGAGAGCAACGGTCTGATCCGCAAGATCGACCGCTTTGTCTGGCGGGAGTCGGCGGCGCAGATCCGTCGGATCAAGGATATCTACCATGTGAATCTTCCCGTCTCGGTCAACGTCTCGCGCATCAATTTCTTTGATCCAGAACTGGAGGATGTGCTGCTGTCCGTCATCCGCGATTATGATCTGCAGCCGCGGGAGCTGATCCTGGAGATCACCGAGTCGGCTTATGCAAACGACGAGGCGCATATCGACGAGGTGATCGCCGATCTGCGCAGCAAAGGCTTTCGCATCGGTATGGATGACTTCGGTACCGGCTACTCCTCCCTGAATATGCTGACGGAGATGCCGATCGACATCCTCAAGCTCGATATGAAATTCATACGCAATATGCTCGTCGATGAAAAGAGCCGCAAGCTCATTGAGCTGGTGCTGGATATCGCGCGTTTTCTCAACGTCCCGGTCGTCGCCGAAGGCGTCGAGGAGGAGCCCCAGTATCTGATGCTCAAGGAGATGGGCTTGGATATCATCCAAGGGTACTACTTCTCTGCTCCGCTCCCTGCAGATGAATTTGAACGACTGATCGAAAAATCAATCGACAGCGATACAATCAATCAGGGTATCATTTGACATCCTGTTTTTATCGGAGGCATATCATGTCTGATCTCATACAAAACCGAAAACGTTCTTGGTTGTCCCTGTTGGCGCTTGTTGCCGTCTGTGTTCTGCTGAACTTCCTCGGTGCAAAGGTGAACGGTCTGCTGGGGCTGCCCTTCTTCATCGATAACATCGGCACGCTTCTGGCGGCGCTGCTCGGCGGCTACATCCCCTGTATCACCGTCGGCTTCCTTTCCAATATTTTTAACGCCATAGCGAGCCCAGATTCCATCTACTACTGTGTCATCAGTGTGTTTATCGCGACGGCTGCGGCGCTGTTTGCCGAAAAGCTGCGCCGCGTACGCATCCCGTATATCCTCCTTGCGGCGGTGACCTTTGCCTTTCTCGGCGGCGTCGTCGGCGGAATGCTGACATGGTTGATCTACGGCATGAGCTTCGGCGAGGGTGTCGCCGTGGATCTCGCCGCCTCGATCGACAGCGCTGTTCCGCTCGGCTATCTGCCGTCCAACCTCATATCATGCTTTGTGATCGACCTTGCCGACAAGCTGATCGTCACGGTGATCGCGCTGATCATTTACAAATTGCTTCCCAAAAAACTGATCGGTTACACAAAAACGATGGAATGGTACGAAATCAAAGTCTTCGGCGGCAGCGAGCGAAAGATCCGCGGACGCTTCCCTCTGCGCATCAGGATGACGCTGCTGGTCGGCGTCTCGACCGCGCTCGTCGCTGCAGCTGCGGTCGGAACCTCCGTCATCCAGTATCACCATTCCGCCGTAGAGGAATATACCAAGCAGGCGAATTATGCCGCTAACGTTATCGCTACACATATCAACCCCGACAGTATGGAAAGCTGTATACGGGAAGGCGTGCGGGCGAAGGATTATCAAAATATCAAAGACCTGATGCTCACCGTCAGGGACGCGTCGCCCGAAATAGAATTCGTCTATATCTATCGGGTGGAGAAGGACGGCACCCACGTTATCTTTGATCTGGATACCGAAGAGGTCGCCGCAGATCTTCCGGGCAACGTCATCGAGTATGACAATACCATCAAAAAATACGCTGATCAATTCCTGGCGGGCGAGGACATCCCCGCCGACATCACCGATGACGAGGACGGCTGGCTGCTTTCGGCATATGAGCCGATCCGATCGACCTCGGGCGAGGTGCTGTGCCATGTCGGCGTCGATCTGTCCATGAACCATCTGCGCTCGGATGAGATCGCTTTTCTCGCCAAGGTCATCGCGCTGTTCATCGGCTTTTTGATCGTGATCCGCACCTACACGGTATGGATGGCGGAGCGCCATATCATCCGTCCCATCAACACGATCGCCGACGCCGCCAACCACTTTACCTACGATACGCCGCAGGCGCGCGAGGACAGCATGGCGATGATAGAGGGGCTGAATATCCGTACGGGCGACGAGATCGAATATCTGTATGACGCCTATAAACAGACGACCGCCGATACGGTGCTGTATATCGACGAGGTTCAGAAAAAGAGAGAACAGGTCGTCCGCCTGCAAAACGGACTGATCCTGGTTCTTGCCGATATCGTTGAAAGCCGCGATAAATGCACCGGCGACCATGTCCGCAAAACGGCGGCTTACTGCGAGATCATCCTGCGTCAAATGCAAAAGGACGGCATCTATGCCGATCAGCTTGACGAAGATTTTATCAACGAGGTCGTCAACTCCGCGCCTCTGCACGACGTCGGTAAGATCACGGTGTCCGACGTCATCCTCAACAAACCCGACAGGCTGACCGACGAAGAGTTCAAGGCCATGCAGAACCATACCCGCGCCGGCGGTGAGATCATCGACAAGGCGATCGCCTTAGTCGGCGAAGAATCCGATTATCTGACCGAGGCGAAGAATCTCGCCTTCTATCATCACGAAAAATGGAACGGCAAAGGCTATCCCACCGGCATCGCGGCTGAAGAGATCCCTCTGTCCGCCCGCGTGATGGCGGTAGCCGACGTCTTTGACGCGCTGGTGTCAAGGCGCAGCTATAAGGAGCCGTTCTCCGTCGAGCAGGCGATGGAGATCATCCGCAAGGACGCCGGAACGCATTTCGATCCGCTGATCGTCGAAGCCTTCTTTAACGCGGAGGATGAGATCAGACGCGTCCAGAAGCTCAATCTGGAATTGTAACAAAATCCTTGATCCTAACCTGTTTTATCTCACATACCGAAGAAGCTGCCTGACCGGCGGCTTCTTTTTTGTCGTCGGGGTCGGCGATAAATTTCAAAAAACAGTGGCGGAATCCTTTTCTTTCTGGTATGATAGAGAAAGACTTAAGAAAAGAGGTGCGTCATGGGTATTTCCGTAAAGCGGAGGACAGCTTCGCTGATCCTCAAATGTATCGTGATCCTCGCAGCCGCGATCGGCACCTATCTCAGCGCGGTCGGCGGATCGCGCGGCTTCATGATCGGGAGCAAGGCGTTCATGTACTTCACCATCCAGTCCAATATCCTCATCGCCCTGATCTGCGCCGTCGGCGCTGTGCTGCTGCTCCGAAAAACCAAGGTGAAGGATCGGTGGTATACGGTTAAGTTTGTCGGCACGGTCTCCATTACGCTGACCGGCGCGGTATTCACCTTTGTGCTGGCGCCCACGCTGGGTGATTTCGCGTGGCAAATCCAGAATATCCTGACCCATCTGGTCGTGCCCGTCGCGGCGATCGCAGACTTCTTTGTCACAGGCATATGCGGAAGCATCCCGAAAAAACACGTTTTCTTTGTGGAGGTGCCGCCGCTCGCCTATGTGCTTTATGCCGCCGTATGCTATGCGGCAGGGTGGACCTTTGCCGACGGAAAAACGTATCCCTATTTCTTCTTGAACTGGGGCAGCCCCGCCGGGGCGTTCGGCTTCAGCGGTGAATTTCCTTTTATCGGCTGTGTATGGTGGATCCTCATCATGGGTGCGGCGATCCTCGGCGTCGGCAAGATCTATCTGCTGATCCTCGACCGCATGAAACGAAAGTCAAATAAAGCAGGTGATCAACGATGACGAACATAACCGTACTGCGCGCCGAGGCTGAGTGGCAGCGTGCCGGCGCCTATTCCGTAAGGATACAGGGGATGAACCGTCAGCACCATATCTCTTTGCGGGATGAGTTCGACGAGCACGACGGCGAGGGCACCAAATATATCGTCCTTCTGGATGACGAATACCCGGTCGCGACCTGTCGGTTTTATGAGCTGGATACTCACACAGTGATGCTCGGCAGGGTCGTCGTCCTGCCCGAATATCGCGGACTGCACTTAGGCGCCCGCGTGATACGCGAAGCGGAAATATGGATCAAAGAGCGCGGCTATACCGAGATCCGGATCGACAGCCGGATCGAAGCCGTCGGCTTTTATGCAAAGCAAGGCTATCGGCGCATGGATAACGAAACCGTCAAAAGCTGGACGTTTGACTGCGCGAGGATGCACAAGCAGCTCTAACTGAAATCAGGTAAAAAACGAAATCATCATTTTGTCAGATCATAAGGAGTCCTATGAATTATTCAGCAACTTTATCACAGTTATTCAACATCAAAGAGGAGTACGCACAGAACATCATCACCCTGCTCGACGACGGCAACACCATCCCGTTTATTGCCCGTTACCGCAAGGAGATGCACGGCTCGATGGACGACCAGCTGATTCGCGAATTCAGCGAAAAGCTGGAATATCTGCGCGGACTGGACAAGCGCAGAGAAGAGATCCGCGAGCTGATCGACGGTCAGGAAAAGCTGACCGATGAGATCAACGCGGCGCTCGACAAGGCACAGACGCTCAGCGAGCTGGAGGATATCTACCGCCCGTACAGACCCAAGCGCAAAACAAGAGCCTCGGTCGCAAAGCAGCGCGGGCTTGAGCCTCTCGCGATGGAGATCATCAAGCAGGAAAAGGGCTTTGATCCCATGAAATACGCGGAACAGTTTGTCAGCGAGGAAAAGGAGGTTCCGACCGCGCAGGACGCGATCAACGGCGCGATGGATATCATCGCCGAAATGCTCTCCGACAGCGCGGCGATCCGCAAGCATCTGCGCCCGATCTTCAAGAGCAGCGGTATGCTGCGCTCTGTTGCCGCTGACGCCGATCAGGACAGCGTCTATACCAACTACTACGACTATTCGGAGCCGATCAAAAAGATCGCAGGACACCGTATTCTTGCCGTGAACCGCGGCGAGAAAGAGGGCTTTTTGAAGGTCGGCGTCGTGCTTGACAGCAATCAACCCCTGAGCGTTATCAACCGCGCGCTCGACAAGGGGACGAATCCCCTCTGCTCCGATATTCTGCGTGCGGCGGGCGAGGACGCTTACACAAGGCTGATCTTTCCGTCTATCGAGCGCGAGATCCGCGCCGAGATGACCGAGACTGCCTGTGAAAACGCGATGAAGGTTTTTGCCGTCAACCTCAAACAGCTTTTGATGCAGCCGCCGGTCAAGGGCAAAACCGTCCTCGGGCTCGACCCCGGTTACCGCACGGGCTGCAAGGTCGCTGTCGTCGACGATACCGGCAAGGTGCTAGACACGGCGGTGATCTACCCCACTCACTCCGAGCAGAAGATCGCCCAATCAAAGCGCAAGCTGCTCGAGCTGATCAAAAAGCATAACGTCGACATCATCTCGATCGGCAACGGCACCGCCAGCAAAGAGACCGAGATGTTCGCCGCCGACGCGATCAAGGAAGCGGATCACACCGTTTATTATATGGTCGTCAGCGAAGCGGGCGCATCGGTCTATTCCGCGTCAAAGCTCGCCGCTTCCGAGCTGCCCGAGCTTGACTTGACGCTCAGAAGCGCGGTATCCATCGCGCGCCGTCTGCAGGATCCGCTTGCGGAGCTGGTCAAGATCGAGCCCAAGGCGATCGGCGTCGGACAGTACCAGCACGATATGCCGCAAAAGCGGCTGGGAGAGACGCTCGACGGCGTGGTCGAGGACTGCGTCAACTCCGTCGGAGCAGATCTGAACACCGCCTCCCCCGCCCTGCTGCTGCGGGTATCGGGACTGAATGCGACCGTATGCAAAAATATCGTGGCGTATCGCGAAGAAAACGGCGCTTTTTCCTCACGCGCGGAGCTCAAAAAGGTACCGAAGCTGGGTCCGAAAGCCTTTGAACAGTGCGCAGGCTTTTTGCGCGTACCCGAAAGCCGCAACCCGCTCGACAATACTGGCGTCCATCCCGAGAGCTACGCCCCGGCTAAGGAGCTGCTCAAGCTCGCCGGCTATACCGACGCAGAGATCAAGTCGGCAAAGCTATCCGATCTTCCCGCAAGGGTCAAGGCGCTCGGCACAAAAAGCCTTGCCGAACAGCTCGATATCGGTCTGCCGACACTCAACGATATGGTCAAGGAGCTCTCGAAACCCGGACGCGACCCGCGCGACGAAATGCCCAAGCCGATGCTGCGCTCGGATGTGCTCGATATCAACGATCTGAAGGAAGGCATGGAGCTGACCGGCACGGTGCGCAACGTCATCGACTTCGGCGCGTTTGTCGATATCGGCGTCCATCAGGACGGACTGGTGCATATCTCCCAGATCTGCAACAAATACATCAAGCATCCGTCAGAGGTATTGAAGGTCGGCGATATCGTCAAGGTAAAGATCCTTTCGGTAGACGTCAAGAAAAAACGCATCTCACTGACCATGCGCGACGTATAACAAATGTTTATCTATGCTGCCGTCGGAATACCCGCCGGCAGTTATTGTTACCGATAAAATACACATTTGACTGCCGACACGATGCGTGTCATCGATGTGACGGGGCGATCCTTTTCTTTTTTGCGTCGATATGTTACTTTCAAAGCAAAGGATTTGAAAGGACAGAGTTGCATGAAAGATAATACTCGAGGCGCACTTTTCTCCGGCGTCATATCGCTGCTCGCGTTCACGGTATGGACGATCCTGATCCAAACGGTCGATGTGCAGGCTGTCGGTCCGAGGGGCTCAGAGGTCGGCTTTGCCGCGTTCAACGTGTGGTTCCATCAGCTGACCGGCGTTCACATGACGCTCTACACCGTTACCGACTGGCTCGGTCTGGTACCGATCTTCATCTGTATATGCTTCGGTATACTCGGACTGATCCAGCTGATACGCCGCAAAAGCCTGCTGAAGGTCGATCCCGACATCATCCTGCTGGGCGTCTATTACATACTGGTCATCGCTTGTTATCTCCTGTTTGAGATGATCCCGATCAACTATCGGCCGATCCTGATCGACGGCTTTTTGGAGGCGTCCTATCCATCGTCGACAACGCTGCTGGTGCTGAGCGTGACGCCGACATTGGTTTTTCAGTCGCGCCGCCGCGCCCGCTCGGGAGCCGTAAAAACAGCGACGTTGATATTTGCCGCCGTGTTCTCGGCGTTTATGGTGATCGGCAGGCTGATCGCAGGCGTCCACTGGGTGACGGATATCATCGGCTCAGTGCTGCTGAGCGCAGGATTGTTTTCGCTGTATCTGACGGCGGTCACATATACCGATAAGAGGAAAAAATATGGAATTCAATGAAAAATTGCAAAAACTGAGAAAAAGCAAAGGCTTGACGCAGGAGGAGCTCGCCGAGGCGATCTTTGTATCGCGGACAGCGGTCTCAAAATGGGAGTCCGGCAGAGGATACCCCAACATCGACTCGCTCAAAGAGCTGTCCCGCTACTTTTCCGTCACCATCGACGAGCTGATCTGTCCGGATGAGATCATCACCGCGGCGGAAAACGAAAAGCGCGCGCTGATCGGCAGCTACACCGCACTGTTATGCGGCGTGTTGGATATCTTTACGGCGCTGCTGCTGTTTCTCCCCGTTTTCGGCAGCGGGGCGGATGCTCCGACCACGGCGTCGCTGTTCGAACTCACGCAGCCGCACCTGTGGATCCGGATCGTCTATACCGTTGTGATCGGTCTGACGGTTCTCAACGGGATCTGCGGCGTAGTCATCAGCCGTCTGGATCGGCCGATCTGGAACAAGCATCGGCTGATCACCGGAATCGCATTGTCAATCATCGGCTGTGTCGTTTTTATCGTCACCAGACAGCCGTATGCCGCGATCATTTACTTTGCGATCCTGCTCATCAAAGGATTTTTGATCATCAAGAGAGGTAAATCATGAAGCAAGAAAACTGTATCATTCGTTCAGAAGAGAAAAAGGATCATCGCGCGGTCGAGAACCTCATCCGCGAATCCTTCTGGAATGTGTACCGTCCCGGCTGCAGCGAGCACTATGTCATCCATGTGCTGCGCGACGATCCCGCCTTTGTCAAAGAGCTGGATTTTGTGATGGAAAAGGACGGCGAACTGATCGGACAGAATATGTTTATGCGCACGGTCATCGACGCCGACGACGGCAGAACGATCCCGGTGCTGACGATGGGGCCGATCTGTATCACGCCCGACCTCAAGCGTCAGGGTTACGGCAAGCGGTTGCTCGACGCTTCGCTGCAAAAGGCGGCGCAATTAGGCTTCGGCGCGGTACTGTTCGAGGGCAATATCGCTTTCTACGGCAAGAGCGGCTTTGACTATGCCGCCAAATTCGGCATCCGCTACCACGATCTGCCCGAGGATGCGGACGCGTCCTTCTTCCTCTGCAAAGAGCTGATCCCCGGCTATCTGGACGGCGTCAGCGGCGTATACCAAACGCCGCAGGGTTATTACGTCGATGACGCGGATGTTGAGGCGTTCGACCGTCAGTTTCCGTATAAAGAAAAACGCAAACTCCCGGGGCAGATTTTTGAATAAGTTTATCAAGGTCAGGTGCGGACAAAACCGTTCCTGACCTTTTTGTTTGCGCGATGATCTTCGGGTGCAAAAAATTCATGATTTGCTATAGAAATCCATGCCGATCTCTGGTATGATAACAGTAATAACATAATGCAGGGGTGATATCATGCCCGATATCGTCGTACATACCGGCTTCGGCGCCGAGGCGCTTCAACAATCGAAAATCGAGATCGACCGCAGGGTATTTGATTTCGGGTTGCTTGGCCCCGATCCGTACTTATTCTACCGCTTTTATGTGCCGCCGTTTCGCAACCGCGTCAACCGTTACGCATCCGTCATGCATCGCGAGCATACCGGCGATTTTCTCACAGAGCTTGCGCGCCGCGCAAAACAAAACGGCGCTGTATTCTCTTATCTCACGGGCTTTTTGTGCCACTATGCGCTCGACGCGAATACCCACCCCTATATCAATCAAAAGGCGAATCACAGCAGCGTGATGCACATGGCGATCGAGCATAAGCTGGATATCCTGTACGGCGGCGATATCCGCATCCCGCCGTTCCTGCCCGCGTCTTTGAAAGAGAACGTCGGCGGCGCGATCAAGGCGATCTACGGCTGGGACGACGCGTGGGAAGCGCTCCTGCAGGGGCGCCGCGATATGGCTCCGTTTTATCGGATCGTCAGCGATAAAAACGGCAGACTGGACGCTTTTGCGCGCAAAACGCACTCGCGGCTCGCACTGGTATCCTACCGCAGCAGGGCGCTCGACAAGATGGATCTGAGCGGCTTTACGCCTTTGTACCGGCGCGCGCTGGACGATGCGGTCGCGTACATCAAAGCGGCGCAGGAGTTTATCGGAGGCACGATCGGCGAAGAAGAATTCCGAGCCGTCATCGGCAGTCGATCATATATAGAAGGATAAGTGGAAATGGATTCTTACAGCGAAAAAGATCGGAAGGATGCGGCGGTATTCAGAGACGAGTTACATCAAGAAGCGCTGGCAAAGGTCAGAAAAATCGATCCCGCTGTCGCGTCTGTCGTTGACCGCTACCCTGTCGAGGCGTATTTTGACCGTGTTTGGGAGTATCCCGGCGCATGGTATCCCGTCATCGGGATCCCGAAGGAAGCCGGCAGCCGCGAGCGGCTGATCGACAGCATCGTCCGCGATACGCTGATGCACCGTCCCGACAAAGGATCTGATCGGGATGAAAACGCAATGCATCGGAAACCCTCCGCCGTAGGAAAAGGCGCTGTGATTGCCGACGATCCGTTCGACGCTTTGATCAGCGCATATCCCGACGTCGTCATCGACTATATTTTTGTGCAGGTCGATGCGACGACGAATCAGCTTGACGCCCATCGCATCGCGTTGTACACGGCTTGCAAAAGGCTGTTCTTCGACAGCGAAGAGGGTGATTCCCTTGATTACGATATCGACAAAGCGACTGCGGAACCGATCACCGCACAAGATTTGTTTTCTTCCGACTGTGATGAAGGCAGACTGAACTATCGCAGGGCGTTTTTATCCCCGCCGTACAAAATCACTTATACGGAAAAGGATTTTGACAAGGTCAACGCGGCGTTGTTTCCGAACGGTACGGATGACCTCGCTGTCTATCGGTGGTCGACCGACTGGGCGGAATACTTTGACGACGGCAACGAATGGTGGGGCGCGCTGTGCTGTACCGTTTATGATAAAACCCTGAACCGTTTCGTCGTCATCATGGCGTCGGCTACGGATTGAAAACCGATCATTATTCTAAGAAAAGAGGAAATTTTGATGAAAAAACTCCTGTCCCTCTGCCTGATCCTGCTGACCGTCCTGCTGTGTACGGGATGCGGAGAGAGCAATCCGCTTGCCGACGAAAAATACGGCAAAAACTATAAGGTCGATGTGCGCGAGATCACAGTCGACAACAACGGACAAAAGATCTGGGGCGAGGCGTATATCCCCGATACCGGCGGCAAGGTACCGCTGGTGCTGACCTCGCACGGACTGGGCACCAACCATAATACCGGCGCCGCCTATGCCGAGCTGCTCGCGCAAAAGGGCTACGCGTTCTACACATGGGATTTTCGCGGCGGCACCAGCGAAGACCGTGAAAACCGCAGCGACGGCAGCAGTCTGGATATGTCGGTGATGACGGAGGTCTCCGATGTGGAGGCGATCCTCAAAGCGGCAAAGACATGGGACTTTGTCGACACCGACCGCATTTTTCTGCTTGGCTGCAGTCAGGGCGGTCTGGTGACTGCCATCGCCGGCGTACGCCATGAGGACGAGGTCGCCGGACTGATTCTCTGTTATCCCGCCTTCGGCATGACGCGCCTGGGCGAGCGCTACAGCGAGGATATGCCCGAGGAAAACGACTTGGGCAACATCACGGTCGGCAGAAGATTCTTCAAGGATCTGTCCGGCTATGACGTTCGCAACGATATCCCCGATTTTGACAAGCCCGTGATCATCATTCAGGGCAGCAAGGACGATCTTGTCCTCCCCGAAACGGCAGAGGCAGCGTCAAAGCTCTATCCCGATTGTGAATATCATTTGATCGAAGGCGCCGAGCACGGTTTTTCCGATCAATACCTGACGGAAGCCGCCGTCACCGCGTTGGAGTTTTTGCAGAAACATACATGATTTTTCTATTGCAAAAGGCACGCTTTTTTGCTATCATAATGACATCTCAAGGGAGATTCAAAATAACAAAAGGAGATATTTGAAATGAGCAAACGTTTGATTGCATTGTTACTGGCGGGCGTCCTCGCTTTGAGCATACTGGCAGGCTGCTCACAGCAGAAGGATGCGGAAACAGACAGTAAAACCGAAAAATCCGACGCGGCGATCACGATCGACAACATCCGGGATTATATCGTCGGTATCGACGAGCCGGTCGAATTACAGGACGGCACAAAACAGCCCCTCATCAATTTTGACAACGCCGCTACGACCCCCGCACTGCAGCCGGTCGCAGACGCCGTTAACGAAGAGCTGAAAATGTACGGCTCGATCGGTCGCGGATTCTCACAAAAATCCGATCACTCTACCGATATCTATAACAGTACCCGCGACAAGGTGCTGCAATTTGTCGGCGCCGATCCGAAAAAATACACCTGCTTTTATGTCAACAACACCACAGACGGTCTGAATAAGCTCGCCTCCGCTCTGATCGAGAGCAAGGACGATATCGTGCTTGCCACCCGCATTGAGCATCATGCAAACGATCTTTCATGGCGCGAACGCTGCAAGACGATCTATGCCGAGGTCGACAAAAAAGGCCGCGTGATCTACGACGATATCGAAAAGCTGCTCAAGCAAAACGAGGGCAAGGTCAAATATGTTGCCATCACCGCGGCGTCCAACGTCACCGGCTATGTGACCGACGTCCATAAGGTCGCCAAGATGGCGCACGCCCACGGCGCAAAGCTCATCGTCGACGGCGCGCAGATCGTCGCGCACCGCAAGTTCTCCATGGTCGGCGAAACGCCGGAGGAGAACGTCGACTTCTTCGTATTCTCCGCCCACAAGATGTATTCTCCCTATGGCGGCGGCGCGGTAGTCGGTCTGACCGATGTGCTCAATAAGCATATGCCCACCTTCTACGGCGGCGGTACGGTCAAGATCGTCCGCGACAGCTCCTATTCCAAAAAAGACGCTCCCGCGACCTATGAGGCAGGCTCGCCGAACTATCCCGGCGTGATCGGTCTGGGCAAGGCGATCGACCTGCTGCAGGAGGTCGGCTTCGATAAGATCGAGGAGCATGAAAAGGCGCTCAACAAGCGTCTGATCGACGGCCTCAAAAAGCAAAAGAACATCGTCATCTACGGCGACAGCGAGGATCTGAGCGACCGTGTCGGCGTTGTGACCTTCAACTTCTCCGACGCCAACTCTTATCTGGTTGCGCAGCAGCTGACCAAGCTCGGCGGCGTCGCCACACGCCGCGGCGCCTTCTGCGCCCACCCCTATGTATGGCGGCTGATGAACATCCCCGAAACGGAGCTGGATCGCTTTGAGGAGTGTGCCGACATGAACACCCCCGGTATGATCCGCATCAGCTTCGGCATCTACAATAATGAAGAAGAGGTCGACAAATTCCTGGAGATCCTGCCCAAGGCAAAGGAAGTCGCATCCGATCCCAAGCTCTACGAGGAATTGGAGCTCGGAAACGTCATCGAAGAATACTGATATAGACTGAAAAAGGGCTATTGCAAAATAAAAAATGTCATTCTGAGGCGTCGCCGAAGAATCTGAAAGTGCTCGATTTTCCGTCAGATTACACCTGATAGGTGTAACTTAATTGGATGAATTGCACTTTAAGATCCTTCGCTAATGCTCAGGATGACACTTTGAAGGGGCTATCGCGTTTCTTAGTGCGACAACCCCCTGATAGGCTTTTCTACAGTCAAAAACGGCGCAGTCGAAACTGCGCCGTTTTGTTATACAGCAATAGGGATCCTATTCATCTTTGAACAGCTTATAGGCAAGGTATGATACGCCCGCCAGCAGCGCGACGCCGCCGATGATCGCCTTGCGGACGAACGGAACGTTATAGTCCAGCGTCGTATAGGACGGATTGATCATATGATCGAGCAGCGGGAACAGCAGCTTGCGTCTGGCGACAAGGGGATCGTGCATCATATACGGCGACTTGGAAAAGATCATGGTCGGCCGCGTCGCCCCGCGATACGGCTCCCATATCAGCGATCCGACGGACGGATCGCCCGTACGCGCAAAGTTCGTCCACATCTGCATGACGGTATCGGACACAGCCTCATCCGCGATATGCCCCGTGTAGATCGTTTCCGTACGGTTGCCGAACACATAGGAGAGCTCGACCGCATGACACGCCTTGCGCAGCCTTACCGACGCGGGGATCGTCCAGTAGTACATATAGACCTTTCCGCCGCAGCGCGCGTGCGCCTGCGCCTGTGCGACCGCGGGCAGCCGGAACATCAGCTCGTCGTAGAAGCGCGCCATTTTCCATATGCTGTGTCCCCTCATCAGATCCATAAAGCGTTTGACGCGCTGCTTGTCCTTCAGCGGGAGCTTCCTGATATCGTTCTCAAACTTGACGGGGATGCTGAAGCGGAACGGTATCAGACCGCCGACCTCGCCGATCCAATAATTCATCTCCTCCGAGTTGGTACCGATCAGCATATCGATATCCTTTGTCACGCCGTCGTTATACGGCTGATACGGATTCTCGGGGATCAGCCTGCCGTCGCGCATAGGGAAGTTATTATACGCGTTGATCGGCGCGTTGATCACTTTCAGCTCCTCTTCGGTCATCTGCATCAGATCGCTCATACGACGGGTCCCCGCCGCGAGGATGAGCCGCTTGGTAAAGTCGCGGCACTCCTCCTTAGAGAAGGTCAGCGCAACCGAACCGCTCTCGGCGATCACACGGCGAAAGAGTCCCTTTGCCTGCGGGATGATCGGGAGCAGCGACACACTGCCGCCGCCCGCGGATTCGCCGAACACCGTGACGTTGTTCGGATCGCCGCCGAACGCGGCGATATTGTTTTGAACCCATCTGAGCGCCTCGATCTGGTCGAGGATGCCGAGGTTGGGCGCGTCGGGAAAGTCCTCGCCGCCCTCGAGATACGACAGATCGACAAAACCCATCAGTCCTACACGGTAGCCGACCGTCACCAGAATGATATCCTTTTGCTTTGTGACGAGGTTGGTGCCGTCGTACATCGGGTCGGCGGTGCCGCCCCATCCGTAGGAGCCGCCGTGCAGAAACACCATGACGGTCTTATTTTCGGTTTCGTCCTCCTGATTCTTCCAGATATTGAGATACAGACAGTCCTCGCCCTGCGGATAATACGACGCCTGCTCGGTCGGCCACTCGCTCTGGATCGGTGTTTTGCCGTTATAATACGCCTCAAAAACCGTATCGCTGTCGTCGGGCGCGACCGGCGCCTTCCATCTCAGCTCGCCGACGGGCGGCTTAGCAAAGGGGATCCCCCTGAACGCAAGCACTTCGTCCTTCTGCCTGCCGACAAAAACGCCGTTGCGGCATTTTGCGGCAAGCGCCGGTTCATATTCTTCTGTGATGATGTGGTTTTCGCCGTAGGTGCTGCGGATTCTATCCATCGTCTATCATTTCTTTCTTTTAAACATTCCGCGGAAGGTCGCGAAGAAGTTCAATTTATCCTTATGCTTTTTATACAGTTCATCCATGGTGATATCGGTATGCGGGTTGTGGGTCACCAATCCCTGTGCCACTCTGATAAAGATATCCTTGAAGCGATCCATGCTCTCGTCGTCATACAGGCTGGCGGTATAGTCGATCATCAGCGTCAGACCGTCTGCGCCGTCGAGGATCTCCATATCGAGAATGGTCTGTGAAGCCGCCTGATTCTGACGGACGTCGATCGCCTCGACGTTCATCTCCTCCAGACCGCCCATATCGCGGATATCCTGCTGATAGAGCAGATATGCCGCTTCGTTGCCGCCCGCCTGATGGTGGCTGTCCACATACGGATAGCAGCAGTGCTCGATACCCTTCTGCACCTGCTCGTGAATGTCTGCGAACAGCTCGCGGAGCGTCTTCTCACTCTCCAGATGAACGCCTACCAGCAGTTCACGGAACAGCAAGCCGACCGAATTCATCGCGATCATATCTTCGCGGCCGTTATAGATCCACGAGATCTGGATATCTCTCTTACGGTTATAGATCGCGATAGCCAGCACGGCGACAGCGATAAAGAATTCGTTGCGGCTGATACGATACTGGCGTTCCATCGCCTTCATCTGCGCCTGCTCGATGCCGATCGGAGCGAACAGCTCGCCCATCTCGTTCTCGCGGGATTCGTGATCGATCTCGGGATAGCTGGACCATTCGATACCGTCATAGCGATCCTCAAAGTACTTCTTGCTCTCCTCATAGAACTCGGTCTTCTTTTCATCCTCACGGTTCTGGAGGATCAGATAATACAGATCCGGCTCCGGCTGCATACCCATATACGCTTTGCCGACGTTGCCCATAAACACCTTGAGGGAGGTGCCGTCAAAGAGCGTATGGTGAACGTCAAAGAATACATAGCCGTACTTTTCGGTTTCAAAAACGCGGCAGCGGTGCAGGCAGCCGCCGATAATCTTGAACGGCTGAACCAGGGTATCCTTGATACAGTCAAATTCAAATTCGCTCATCTTTTCGACGCGGATCTCCTGCAGTACCTCGGGGGTATAGCGCTGGACGATATCGCCGTCGTCATTGAAATGGAAGGTGGTCAACAGGGCGGAATGATTGCGGATCGCCGTATGCATCGCCTCCGCCATCTTCTCCATGTCGATCATGTCCTTATCCAGCCTCAGCGTCGAGAACAGGTTGTACATCGTCGACTTGGGCGTATAGAGCTGATAGTCGACCATATAAAGCTGCTCGACGGTCAGCGGATGCTCTGTCTTCATCGCGCGGGCATTTTTGATCTCCGGCGCTTCACCGTCGTCGTTCATCCGGTTTGCTTCATACATCTCGGCGATCCTCTTCGGCGTTCTGCCGCGGAAGATCTCGCCGGCGCTCAGTCCGGGCAGCTCGCTTTCGGTGATGACGCGGATCGAGCCGAGTGAGTCGCCGCCCAGCTCATAGAAATCGTCGTTGATACCGAACTGATCCATCTTCAGAACCTTTGCCATCGCGTCGCACAGCTTTTGCTGAGTCTCATTCTCCGGCGCGGCATAATCGGTCTTGAAATCGCTCGCGTCGGGCTGCGGGAGCGCCTTGCGGTCCATCTTGCCGTTGGGCTTGAGCGGAACCTTGTCGATCTTCATATAATAAGCGGGGATCATATAGTAAGGCAGACGCTTGGAGAGCTCTTCGCGCATATAAACGGGATCGACCTCGACGTCGGCGGTATAGTAGGCGCAAAGATAGCTCTTGCCGTTTTCTTCAAAGCCGCGCGCAGCCGCCCAGTCGATACCGAGCACCTGCTTGACAGAGGCTTCGATCTCTGCGGGCTCGATGCGGTTGCCGTTGATCTTGATCATATCGCCCGAGCGTCCGAGCAGCACATAGTTGCCGTTTTCATCAACGCGCGCCAGATCGCCCGTATGGTAGACGCCGTCCCTGAACGCCTTTTCGGTCTCCTCGGGCAGATTCATATAGCCGCGCACATAGGGGTTCTCAAAGCACAGCTCGCCGATCTCGCCTTCTGCCGCCTCTTCCCCGTCCTCGGTGATCAGGGTGATCTTCAGGTCGATCTCCGGCTTGCCGATGGGGCAGGTCTCGTAGGCGCGATCGATCTTGAACACGCCGATGGCAAAGCCGCTTTCCGACGCGGCGTAAATATTAATCAGATCGAGGTTCTTGTTATAGATATTGTTGGCGGGCTCGCTGCCGACGAATAACATCCTGAGGAAAGGACCCGTCTGGTTGCCGAGCATCCGCACATAGGACGGCGTCAGGAAGGTGATGGTGATGCGCTTTTCAAGGAAGAATCTCTTGAGCGCCAGCGGATTCTTGATCGTGGCGTAGCCGACGACAAAGATCTTGCCGCCGCAGATGCTCAGCGCCTTTAAGATGACGATGACCGAAGCGACAAAGTTCATCGGAGCCAGCAGCGCCAGCCTGTCCTTGCTGTTAAAGGGGGTCTCGCCGTCGACCTGGATCGACTCGATCGCCTTTGAGAGATTGCCGTACTCATGCAGAACGCCCTTGGGGTTGCCTGTGGTACCGGAGGTGTAGATCGCGTATGCCGCGTCGTGATCGTCGGCGGTCTTGTAGCCGCTCTTGGTTTCGGTAGCGAGAACCTCATCCCAGTTTTCCTTCGACAGCTCCGTCTTGCAGCCGCAGTCTTTTCGGATAAATTCGATACGCTCCGGGGCATAGGTGTCCTCAACCAACGCCCAAGCCGCGCCTGCTTTCCATACGCCGATCATGGCGATGATCGGCGCGACGCCGCGCGGGAGATTGATCAGTACAAAATCCTCTTTACCGATTCCGTTAGCGGTAAGGTAAGCATAGACACGTCCGCTCAGATCTTCCAGCTGAGCGTAAGTGATGCCTTTGGAATGCGCCTCGTCAAATAAAATCTGCGCATTAGGATTTTCCAGCGTAAATTGAGTTAATAATTCCAGAACGTTCATTTTGCATCGCCTTTCTTTTACCGGGAAATAACATTTTACGGCAGTACGCCGTATTCATTATCATTATATCAAGCTTTAACGGAATCCGCAACACTTATCAGGGTTTCCTTCAAAAAAGTTTCATAAAATTTCAGCCGACCGAAAAATCCCGGTCGGCTGTCTTTGCTTTCGATTATGATGCAGGGCGCCGATCACCGAACCGATCGACAGCACTGTCCGTTTGCGCCTTGCCGTCGACTGATTAAGCCGCCGCTGCGGTCAGTACGCGGATGCCCTCCCTTTGGGGTCCTTGCTTGTCGACGAACGGTCTGTTCGGCATGCTGATGATGATCGCCGTGATACCGAACAGCACGCCGCTGAGCGCCAGCATGATGTTGATATGACCGTGTGCAAAAATCGTTGATCCCGTGATGAGATTCATCGGAACAAAGAGTGCGGTGAAAATAAGAACAACCGCTGCGATACCTGCGAATAAACCGATATTTCTTCTGACATTCTTCTTCATGACAAAAACCCCTTTCTTTTCGGACTGTTCAAAGCTCTTCCTTTATTGTGTCTACAGTATAACAGACCGACTGTTACAACACTACAACAAAAGAATACTGTTTCCGAAAAAATCAGAAATTTTTATCAAATTATTTTATCAGAATTCGTTATACAGAAAATCCGCCCAGTAATACTGGCTCATATATTCCGCCTGATAGGCGTTGACTGCGCCCGCGTCCAGCTCCTTAAATCGATAATAGTCGCAGTCAAGCACGGCGGGGTTCACCGACAGCGCGTTGTAGCTCTTATTGATCGCCGACTCGACTCCCGCTTTTTTCAGGCTTTTGACCATAGCGCTGATCAATATCTGCAGATAGCTCTGCTGCTTCTGATCATACGGCTCGTCCTCAAACAGCGCCGCCGCGATCTCGCGCGTCGTACAGCTGGAACCGTTGCGGTGTACCAGATAGGCAAAGATCTCCTTTGACTTGCTGCGCTCAAAATGCAGCGGCTTGCCGTCGGGCGTGAATACATCGAAATTTCCGAAGCACTGCACGCGCAGAACGGCGTCGTTTTTCGGAACGATCGGAAAGCGCAGCTCGTCCAGCTCTTTTTTGACCTCTTCCTTTGTGACGGGCTTCATGATATATCCGCTCGCGTGCAGCTTCATCGCGTCGCCGGCATATTCGGAAAAACCCGTTACAAAAATGATGTTCATCTTCGGGTTGATATCCTTGAGGCATTTTGCGACCTCGACGCCGTTCATACCGCGCATATGGATATCGAGGAACGCAACGTCGCATCCGCTTTGCTTCGCATCCTCCAAAAGCTCATCCTGATCGTCGAAGGCAGCGACGTCCGCATCGGGCTTGACCTTCTTTACACACATTTCCAACATTTGCAGAGCCAGAGGCTCATCGTCAAGACACAGTATCCTCATGTTTTTGTCCTTCCTTCGGGAGGATCACCGTCGCTACGGTACCCTCGCCGATTTTACTATTGATAACGACTTCTCCTCCGCACATATCCTTTAAGCGTCTTTGCGTATTCTCCATGCCGATATGCGAGCGCCCGTCGTCTTTCTTTTCAGCGGTGGTGTCAAAGCCCACGCCGTCGTCCGATATGATTACCTCATAGGCGTTATCGGTCTCACGCGTGGCGATCGTGACCGTGCCGCCCTTCTTCTTCATTCCGACGCCGTGCTTGACGGCGTTCTCGACCAGCGGCTGTATGCTCAGCTGAGGCAATACAAAATCCGTCGTCCCGATATCGTAGGCGATATTCAGCTTCTTGCCGAAGCGGAGCTTTTCGATATACAGATATTTTTTCAGGTGCTCCAGCTCCTGCTCAAAGGGGATCGGATTGGTTTGCTTGAGCGAATCCATATTCCCGCGCAGGTACTTTGCAAAGGTGACGGTCGCCTCCTGCGCCGTATCGGGGTCGATCTGGCACATCATGGCGATCGACGTCAGCGCGTTATACATAAAGTGCGGCTGGATCTGGGATACCATCACGCTGACCTTAGCCTCATACAGCTCCTTCTGCATCTGCTGATAGCGGATCGCCTCTTTATACTGGCGGCGCATATCGCGTATCAGGCGGATGATCTGGTAGACCATCGTGACAGTCAATCCGAAATAGTAGAAATGGATATCCGTGAACTGCGCGTAATAGTTGATCGCATCCAGAATGATCGACAGCGTCAGCGGCGTCCACGACACCAGGATAAAGATCGCCCGGCGGTTGACGCCCGCCTCAAAGAACAGCACGACCATCATGACCACGGTAGCGACGGCGGTGCAGACAAACAGATTCGACGAAGTGGCGTACAGATCGATGACCGCCGTAAAGTGAAGCACTGCCGCCGTCACGACCAGCAGGGTGTATGTCACCGTGACAAAATTGCCGATGATGCGGCTGACGGGCTTCTCCAGATTGGACTTCAGATAACACAGCACGCTGATGATAAAGAAGTAGTTGCACATCATCTCGATCGCCATACAGACCGTCCCGTCGGAGATCCACATATTCAGATAACCGCCGGTTTTCTGCGCGATCATGTATATGCCCCAGAAGAAGCACAGCGCGCCGAAGGTCAGGTAGTTATAATTGATCTTGCCGAGGATAAAGCCGGCGATCGGAAACAGAAACAGTCCGAAAAAGCACACCAGCACAAACAGGAGCACTGCCGGGAACGCTTCCAGAAAGAACTTGATATAATGGGCGTTGTCCTGACTGAGCGATACCTTGAAGCACTCGGAATAGCTCATGCGTCCGAACGCATACGGATTAACGATCTCCAGCGTCAGCTCGGGGTCATCATCCTGACCGTACGTGATATAATCCTTCGGGATCGTCTCGGTAATATATCCCGGGGTATCGGGCATCACCATATTGAAGTAATATTTCCGGTCTATGTGTTCGATGAAATACTCTTTGTCATGATACGGATCCGTGGGATCATGGTTCACCGCGATATGCGCTAAGTACAGATCGTCCAGGTATTGCTCTTCGCTGTAATAGTTATGCTCCAGCAGAACGACCCCGTCGGCGCTCTTGAGCGTATACCATACATTTTTCGCGGCAATATTGATATTGTTGAACAGGAAAGCGGCGTCCTCGGACAGCTTTCCCTTGAAAACGATCTTGTGAAAACGGTCGTTGATGGGCTTTTCATTGTCGATCGGCTTCCATTCACCGTCGTCGACCGAGTATTCGCCGTCAAGAAACGTCGTCTGGGATTCCAGAAAATCTAGGTTTTCGTAATAGAATACGGCAAGTGCGATTATCCCGCCGAGCATGACGACCACCAGCGCGATCACGACCGCCGTCACGGCCTTGCCGCCGAGTATTTTTTTCATTCCCTCACCTCACACGGGCGATGATTTGATCGGTATTCTTTGATATTGCCGCCCATGTTCTTCCGTGCGTCAATTGCTTTTTCAGCCGCACGGCAAAACGTCAGGCTACACTGATTATTGGATATCGCGCTTTTTGAACGTAATATAGGACAGCGTCACGCATACCGCTATCCAGATCGCCGATACGATGACTGCGTTCCAAATATGTAATCCGGTGATCGCGTTGACGGTTATCAACAGCGAATCCGGCATAAAATGCTCGATCGCGACGCTCGATAACCCGAATACATTATTGATCGCGGTATCCAGTCCCAGATATAACAGCGACAACGCGTTGAGCCCGAGGAGCACCGCCATAATGATCGCAAACGTTTTTGAGCGCATTCCCATCGCGATCAGCATCAGCAGCGAGCAGATCGCCATCGACAGCAGCCATTTTAAGAGCAGGGTTTCAAGAGCGCCGACAAACTGATCGTCTACCCGAAAATATCCGGACGCCGCGCTGCCGATCACGTTGGAGATCACGCCGACGACGAAGAATATCAGGTTATGCAGCGCGATGACAATATACTTGGCGAATACCATCGTGCCGCGATTCTTCAACTGTCCCGCGATATTTTTGATATAGCCGTTGCCGAAATCGATATACTGGAACGACGCGGCGGATATGAACACCATGATCATCATCAGGTCCAGCGAAAACGGGCTTGCGACCGCCTCCGACAGCTTGATCTCCGGTACCATATTCTCCGGCAGCACCATCTTAGCCACGGTCGGGAGAAACGCGTTGAGCACGATATTGACGCCGAATATCACCGCGTTCAGGATGTAAAACATCTTGGTTGTCATCAGCTTATACAGCTCAGTCTTAATCAGCTTCATGATCGCGCGCACCTCCTGTCAGGCTGAAATAGTAATCCTCGAGCGAAATATTGCAGGTACGGA
>CACZAW010000002.1 GCA_902779225.1 uncultured Ruminococcus sp.
GCAGCATGGATAAAGCGGACGCAAAGACGATCCCGATCATCGCATTGACTGCCAACGCGTTTGACGAGGACGTTCAGCGCAGTATACAAGCAGGGCTGAACGCCCATCTCAGCAAGCCCGTCGAACCGGACGCCCTGTACGAAACACTGGAAAAGCTGATCGGCATATCTTCTGCGCCGGCGACAGAGGCTGCAGCCCCGCAGGAGCAAGCCTGATTCCCTCGCCGCGCGGAGAAAGAATTATCTCATCATCCTGTCATTCGTTATTCATACATAAAGACCGCATCCCCGAAAAGGATGCGGTCTGACTTTTTACTTCGTTTTTCTTTTATAGAGCAGTTTATCGATGCCGAAAAATAAATATCCGATCAGGACAAAGGCTAATAAGAGGATACCGATCCACTTCGCGATCCCGCCGTAGCCGACCTTTTCGGGATTAAAGAAGAAATACGGATAAATCAGCGGATCGCTGCCGATGCTGTTGACAATAGACGTATCAAATCCGAGGATCGCCGCATGGATCAGGACATAGCCGGCGTAAGCAAGCGGAAAGACCGTCGAGATCAGCGGATATGTCCACTTGACTTTTCCGTGCTCATAGAACAAGAGCCAGTCGAGGATAAACATGATCGGCAGAACCATATGGAACAGGATACATTCGACCGCGACGATAAACTGAGGCTCTCTTTGGGGCGCAAGCATGATGTTAAATACCAGGAAGGTCAGCAGGGTGCCCTGCATACTGATGAATTTCAGCTTCGGGCACGTCGCGACATAAGCGTCGTCCTTACGCTTCGCCGTCTGTATCAGCTCAGCCAGCATCACGCCAAAGCACAGATAACTGCTGATGTTCGTGAAATAAATGTAAAAATCCCAGGTAAATTGATACTTGAATAATCCGACGCTTCCGATCACGCCGATCAGCGCAAAAGCACAGTAAACCGACTGATAAATCAATTGTGCCGTTCTGTTTTTCATAGCTCCATCTCCGTTCACCGGCAAATATTAAACGCCTAAATCATTTTAGCATAAATATCAGGTGAAAACAATATCTTGAACAACCAAATTCAGACCGCATCCTTTTCGGGGATGCGATCTCAGATTGTAGAAGAACCTATTGTGCCCCCTCTGACGAGGGGGCGGCGGGCTGAGCCTTTGTACAGAGAATACCGGATAAACCGCAGGGGAGAGATAACGTTACTTTGCAGTTACAATCTCTCTGCGCCCTTATGTGCTTTGCAGTATCATTTCAAAGACGGTCGGAGTTAGCGAGACTTTGCAATTTGAGCAGAACGACGGCTTATAAGTATATCGGACTGTTGGAGGGATAAAGAAACGAGCGTGATAAACGCCCCGCTCAATTATGTTTATTGTAATACCAGCAAAATGCTTTCCTTATTTTAGTCTTGCTTCTTTTTTAGTATAAACATCATCACCATCGATTAGTTTTCCGTCTTTGTAAGTAAAATCAATGAAACCAAATTTAGATGTTTCAGTTTTTACAGTGTTTCCGTTTATAGACCATGAACCTTCACTTGTATACTCTTTACTAAATCGAATATAATCATCTAAATCCTCTTGACTTTCAAGGTCGCCTCCTGCCCATTCTCTTGATGATGACATACTGAACGTACCATCTGGGTCAAAGTTCAAAACCCTATCGTGAACCTCCCAATGACCGATTATGTCTTCTTTTTTTGTTCCACCGCATGCGGCAAGAGATGTAGCAAGAACTGATAGTATTAATGCAACTATGATGACTTTAAGCATTTTTTTCATTTTATACTTCTCCTTTTTGTATTCTTTCTTCTCTTTTGTTCAAGCATATTTTACACAGACCTGCGGATTGCCCTCCATAATAAGCACGAGCTTTTTCTTCTGTTGGAAACCCTTGCCATTCTTTCGGAGTGGGATTAGTAAAACGACAATAACCAATAATGTGAATTTTACCGTTTTGCGGATTAAGGACATAGTTTTCTTTCAATATCATTCCTCCTTAAAATAAAAAATGTGTAGTCCCAAACGGAACTACACACCGAAAAACGCATAGCCCCATTTGTTACCACACAAAATCCGATACTCTTTAGAGCAGCAGTGGCATACGTTTTTACCAAAAGAAAAACTGCTCTAAAGGGTATACTTCCCCCATTAAAGAGTATCATACATTTTCGATTTTGTGTGGTATCATTATTGTATCACGCTTATTTCATTTTTACAATCCCCTAACGCCGCAAATCCGCTCTTTTTTCTGTTCAAATGATACTCGTTGACCATACAATAAAAGAACGCCACTTTATCCCGTTTTTCAGGGTAAAAGAGTGGCGTTTATGCTGTGATTATGGTATTGAATCAACGGTATTGTCAAAAATGGAGCTGATGACCTCGTCGTCACGGGCTGCGCTCATTGGGAACGGTCATGTTTGACCGCTCCCGTATCGCTTCGCCGCTCCTCCTCTCCCCACCGCGCGGGGCGCGTCGGGGACCCCGTTATCATCGAATCTACTCCTACAGTTAATGAAAAAAGACACCCCAAATGGGATGTCTTTTTTCATGGAGCTGATGACCAGATTCGAACTGGTGACCTCGTCCTTACCAAGGACGCGCTCTGCCTACTGAGCTACACCAGCATTTCACAATGCTAGACTATTTTATCACAAAGTTTTGCAAATTTCAATACCTAAATTCAAATAATCTCGGAAATATCGCGACAAATCCGCTAAGATGGCGATACAAAGGCGTTTTCCCGCAGAAAATTTGGTGAGATTTTTCTGCATTTTACCCTTGTCGAAAGCTGTCGTATAGCGTATAATAAACACATCACCTATATAAGGAGGCAGTCATGAAAAAACAAATCCTATCATTCATCCTGATTGCTCTTGTGCTCGTATCCGTTATCCCGGCCGGCATTTCCGCCGTGACCGCCGACGCGTCGCCCGAAAGCACGCCGGCGCCTGAGAACGGAGCGGTACAGCTCGCGGATACCGCCGACGGCGAGCCGTCGACAGAACAGCCGAGCGAGCCTGCAACGGAAGCTCCTACAGAGGAACCCCCTGTGGTCATCTGTCCGCAGATCACAAGCGTTACCGCCTCACAAAACGGCGCGCTGATCCAATGGACGTCCGCCGCAGGCGCTGCAAAATACTATGTATACTCAAAAGACGAGAGCTGGAAGCGCATCGCGATCACGACCGCGACTTCCTTTGAGCATAAAAAGCTGACCGGCGGCAAGCGGTATCTCTATACCGTTCGCGCGGTCGACGCCGACGGCAGATTCCTCGGCGAGTATGACCATGAGGGCTACTCCTACCGCTATCTGGCTACACCGAAGCTGACAGGCGTTGCCAATGTCTACGGCGGACAGCGCGTCAACTGGAATGCCGTCACCGGCGCCGGCGCTTACCGCGTCTACATCAAGAGCACCGCCGGCTGGAAATTGACCTGCGTGACGAATGCGACCACCGCCGTGATCGCAAAGCTCAAATCCGGCTTGGCGAACACCTATACCGTCCGCGCAGTCGATTCCGAGAATCCCGCATCCTTCAGCTCGTATGATAAAAAGGGTATCTCGGGCGTTTATATCGCCTCCGTAAAAGCCCTCAAGTTCAATCCCGTGAAAAATGGTGTTACCGTCAGCTGGAGCAAGAGCGGCGGCGCGGCGCGTTATGCCTTCTTTATCCGTACCAACGGAAAATGGAAAAAGCTCGCCACCACGGTCAAGCCCACCTATACCCATACCGGCGCCAAAATCGGCACGCAATACACCTACACGGTACGCTGCCTTGATAAAAACGGTAAGTTCTGCAGCGGCTACAACGCCGCGGGCTTCAACTTCCGCCAGATCGCGGCTCCCGTCATCAGCAAGGTGACCGACGGCACCGTATACTGGAACACCGTTAACGGCGCATCGTCCTATCTTGTCTATCGCAGACAGTACGGCAAAAGCTGGGCGTCTCTTGCCACCTCAGCCGCTGCATCCTATGCCGACGGTTCCGCCGCGAACGGCACCCTGTATGCCTATACGGTTCGCTGCCTTGATAAAAACGGCAGATTGATCAGCTATTTTAAGGACAACGGCAAGTATTACTGCAACGGCAAGCTCGCCAACGGCAAATATACCGTAGGCGGCAAGGTGGTCATGTTCACCAACGGCGTACTGATCCGCAAGGGCTATGCGACCATCAACGGCAAGATGTACTATTTTGATTCCAACGGCGTTATGCAGAAGAACGGCGTTGTCGGCACCGCCAAGGAAGGCTACCGCTATGCCGATAAGAACGGCGTCGTCAATCTCAAATACACGGGTCTGGCGAAAAAAGGCACGACCACATGGTATTTCAAGAACGGCAAGCTCGACACCACCCTGCGCGCGGCTGTTACCGTCAGCGGCACGGATTATAATGTGCTGGACGGCAAGGCCTACAAGGTCTCGACGACCAGAGACCGCACCCTTTTCCGCGCGCTGAAGATCGTCGCAAAGGTCACCAAGCCCACGATGACCAAGGCGCAGAAGCTCCGCGCCTGCTGGAACCACATCCGCTCCGCCTACGGTGAATGCAATCCCCGCAATCCGGAGTATTTCGGCAACGACTGGCCCGAGGTATACGCTAACGACATCTTTGTCGGCGGCACCGGCAACTGCTTCAGCTATGCAGCGGCGTTCGCCTATCTCGCAAAGGCGGTCGGCTATCCCAACTGCTACGCCTGCAACAGCGGCGGTCACGGCTGGTCGGAGATCGACGGTCTGGTCTATGACGCCGAATGGAGTATGCACAACTTCAATTACAGCTACTACGCACTGAGCTACGATACCCGTACCGACGTCCCCTATAAGGCGGCGCTCTCTATCGGTCAGTCATGGTCGCATAGAGCGATCTAAACCCCCGAATCATTTTGCGGCGGCAGGAACCATCCTGCCGCCGTTTTTCTTTATCGTCCGCACGTTTACAAATTATTCTTATTTGGCAAAAATCCTTGTCAAATCCTGTCGTATCATGTATAATATAGGGTGACAAAATGCATGGAAAACCAATTTTGACAGAAATAAGGACTGATAGTATGAAAAAACGACTGCTCAGCGCGATTCTCGCATTCATTCTGATCCTCGGCGCAGTTCCTGCCGTCGCGGCAGAGACGACCCCCGCCGATCCGACAGCGGAAGTCGCCGCAGCGCCGCGCGCACCGAAAGAGCTTGCACCCACTTCGGCGACCGTGCCGAAGATCTCAGGCATCACACCCACCGCGACCGGATTGAAGATCCAATGGTCTGCTTATGCCGGCGCCGCGAAGTATTATTTGTATCTGAAAAAGGACAATAAATGGAAGACTCTCGCCGTTACGACCGCTACGGCATATGAGCATAAGGGTCTCAACTCCAACACCATTTATACCTACACCGTCCGCGCGGCGGATAAAAACGGCAAGCTGATCTCCGGTTATGACCGCAACGGCAGCTCAAAACGTTTTTTATCTACCCCGACGCTCGTGCGCTGTGAAAGCACCACCACCGGTCAAAAGGTCATCTGGAAGCCGGTGACCGGCGCGGTCGCTTATCGCGTATACATCAAATCGGGCAAAAACTGGATCGTTGCCGGCACCACCTCCGGCACCTACTGCATCAATACCCGCGTCACCTCCGGCAAGGCATACGCCTACACCGTGCGCTGCTGGGATAAGACTGCCGGCGCCCCTCTGAGCTATTACAACACCAAGGGTATCATGGGCGTTTATGTCGCCACTCCGCAGATCACCTCCTTCAACGCGATTAACGGCGGCGTCACCCTGAAATGGTCACAGTGCAACGGCGCGAAGTATTACGGCGTGTTCCGCAAGTATTCCACCGGCTGGAAGCGCATCGCCACGACGGCAAAGACCTCCTACTCCGACACCACGATCCGCTACTCGGCGCGCTATACCTACACGGTGCGCTGCCTGGATGCGAACCGCAAGTATAACTCCGCTTATAATAAAAACGGATGGAGCTTTACCCATCTTGAGCCGCCGCAGCTGACCTCGGTCACCTATCGCGATCAAAAATACACCCTCACCTGGGGCTCACAGAAGACCGCCTCCAAATACGGCGTCTACCGCAAAAAACTCGGCGAAAAATGGCAGGTCATCGGCAAACCCAAGACCAACACCTTCACCGATACCACCGCAGATAAAGACGGCATCTATACCTATGCCGTCCGCACGCTGGACGCTGCGGGCAACTTCCTGACCTACTATAACGACACCGGCCGTTATTACCGCATGGGCGTCTGCATCCTCGGTACTCCCGAAGCCAAAAATCCCGGCGTCACCCCGAAGTATACCTGCGAGGTAACCGAAGAAGAGCTGCGTCAGCAGGTCGTCGAGATCGCAAAGGGCTGGATCGGCACCCAGAGCGGCAGCGCAGGACACTCGGATATCCTCAA
Source organism: uncultured Ruminococcus sp. (assembly GCA_902779225.1). Classification (GTDB taxonomy): domain Bacteria; phylum Bacillota; class Clostridia; order Oscillospirales; family Acutalibacteraceae; genus Ruminococcoides. Next base: position 6,413 of record CACZAW010000002.1, read on the forward strand.
TTACTACAACACCCACAGCCCGCTCGCCGATTCCCGCAAGCTCCTTTTCGCCAATCCGTGGAGCGCGGCATTTGTCTCCGCGGTATGGATCCGCGCGGGTATCGCCGATTTTACCGGCACCCACTACGATTGCGGCAGCTTTATCACCGTCGCTCAGGATAACCATATCTGGGTCGAGCTCGATAACTATACCCCGAAGGTCGGCGACGCGGTCGTTTACGGCTGGACGGACTCCGGCTCGGGCGATTTCAGCGGTACCGCAGATCATATGGGTATCATCACCGAGATCAACGGCAACGACTTTACCGTCGTCGAGGGCGATACCGGTACCGGTTACTGCGGCACCAATACCCGCACGATCAACCAGCGTTATATCCGCGGCTATATCACCCCGCATTATTCACGCATCGCTCAGTATATCACCCTGAGAGCGCAGAATTCATAAAAATGATACGACGGAGTCGATATTCCTCGGCTCCGTTTTTGACATCGCTGCAGCCCACTTTGAATGATTGATATTTAGGTGTTCATTATGAAAAAGAAAGCCATCTCTATCCTGCTGATCCTGACCTTCATCTGTTCCGTCGTTCCCTACGCGGCGGCGGCGGATCTCACCGAACCGACGGAGGCGACTGTCGCTGAGACACAAGCTGTCGAAACGTCGCCGACGGATGCGCAGCCGACAGAAGAACCCACCGAGGCGGCTCCCGTCAGAGCGTCGGAAAAAGCGCAGACCTGTGCGACCGAGGCGCCGATCGAAGCGCCCGCAAAGGTATTCCCCGTCATCTCGGAGGTCGCGCCCTCGCTCAACGGCGTGACCGTCAAATGGAAGGCGTTCACGGGCGCGTCCAAATACATCGTCTACGCCAAAAAGGGCGCCGCCAAAAGCTGGTCAAAGCTCGCGACCGTATCGGCACTCTCGTACGAGCATCGTCTGACCCCGAGCAACACGCAATACACCTACTCTGTCCGCGCCGCCGATCAGAACGGCAAGGCGCTCGGTGATTTCAACGATAAAGGCTACGCCTTTTCCTGTCTGTCGACGCCGACGCTCAAAAAGCTCGAGAATACCGCATCGGGTCAAAAGCTCACATGGAATTCCGTCGGCACAAATTGTATCTACCGCGTCTTTTTCAAAAAGAACGGCAGCTGGTCCATGATCGCCGACACCGACAAGACCTCCTACACCTATACAGGCGCCGCGAATCAACGGGCATATACCTACACCGTCCGCTGTGTCAACAGCCGTAAAAAGCCGTTGAGCTACTTTGACCGTACCGGTCTTTCGGCTACCTTCTATGCCGCGCCGAAGTTCACAAAATTCGTCGCGGTGAGCAACGGTATCTCCGTGCAGTGGAATGCCGTCAAGGGCGCCGATCGCTACCGCCTTTATGTCAAAAACAACGGCAGATGGAAAACGATCTGCAACACCGATCAGACCGTTTACGCGCATCTCAATCTCAAAACAAACACGACCTATACCTATGCCGTGCGCACCCTCAATAAAAAGGGAGAGCTGCTCAGCAGCTATTACACCACCGACAACTCCTTCCGCCTGCTGAACTCCCAGCGGATCACCGCCGCCGAATACCGCGACAACAAATACGTCGTCCGGTGGGACGCCTTGAAGGGCGCGGCGCGTTACCGCGTATTCCGCAGAGAGCTCGACGGCGCATGGAAGCCCATCGCCTACTCCAAAACCAACTCCTATTCCGATGCGACCGCAAAAAAGACCGGCGTTTATTGCTACGCCGCCCGCGCGCTGAACGCCGCCTCCGAGTACATGACCGCGTTCACCGACTCCGGCCGCTACTACCGCATGGGCGTCTGTATCATCGGTCCCTCCGACTCCAAGACCCCCGGCGCCAATCCGCGCTACACCTGTCCGGTCAGCGAAACCGAGCTGCGCCAGCAGGTCGCGATGATCGCCAACGGCTGGCTCGGAGCGGAAGAGGGCGACGCCGTTCACGCCGATATCCTCGCCTTCTACAACACCCACTATCCCGTCGCCGTCGACTATAAAATGAGCACGCACGACGCGTGGTGCGCGGCGTTCACCTCCGCGTGCTGGATCCGCGCCGGTATCGCCGACTTTACCGGAACCGAATGCGGCTGCGGCAGATTTATCGACGTCGCAAAGGACAACGAGATCTGGGTCGAATCCGACAACTACACACCGAAGGTCGGCGACGCGATCCTGTACAACTGGGACGACTCGGGCGTCGGCGAATGCACCCGGGGCGCGGATCATGTCGGGATCGTGACCTCGGTCAGCGGTAAGGACTTTGTCGTGACCGAGGGCAATACCGGCTACGGCTACTGCGGCACGCATGACCGCGTCGTCAACCAGCAGTATATCCGCGGGTATATCGCCCCGAACTACGCGCAGATCGCGCAGTATCTGACACTGAAAGCAAAATATCTGTAGAGGAACGGTCAAATCTGCCGGGCGCTCATCATCAATTTATCAAATATTGCCGAATGTTTAAACTTTTTGGGCTCCCTTTGCATCTTATTGATGAAGGGAGCCTGACTTTTCCTTCAAATCCCTTTGCACAGGAGGAATCATCATGCAAAAGAAACTATCCATGCTGCTGGCGATACTCACCCTGCTTGGCAGCCTCGCCCTGCTGCCGGTATCTGCGGCACAAAATGAAGACAACACCAATCCCACTCAGCCTGAGACCCTGACAGCGACTGACGCTCCCACAGGCGCGCTCGCCGAAGTCTCAGCCGATCCGCCGACCGAAGCGCCGACCGAAGCGCCCGGCGAGAAGGCGTTCCCGGTCATCAATAACGTGGTTCCTTCCGCAAACGGCGTGACCGTCAGCTGGACGGCGGTCGAAGGCGCGTCAAAATATATCGTCTATGCGAAGAAAAACGATGGGGATTTTGCAAAACTCGGCGACGTTTGTGCGCTTTCGTATGAGCACTGTCTGACCCCGAACAATACGCCGTATACCTATTCTGTCCAAGCCGCCGATCAAAACGGTGATCCCATCGGCGATTTTGATGAAAACGGCTTCACCTTCTCCTGTCTGCCCGCGCCGCAGCTCAAAAGTGTTGAAAACACCGTCGAAGGTCAAAAGATCAGCTGGAAATCCGTCGGCGCAAAATGCCTGTACCGCGTCTGTATCAAAAAGAAGGGCGGTTGGTACATGATCGCCGACACCGAAAAGACCTCTTTTACCTACTCCGGCGTTACGGACGGCAAGCAGTATTCCTACACCGTGCGCTGTATGGGCGCGGATCATAAAACGATCCTGAGCGTCCTGAACGATAAGGGGCTCACCGCGACCTTCCATGCCGCGCCGAAGATCACCTCTTTCACCCCCGGCGTCGGCAGTATCACGATCAAGCGCAACGCGGTCAAGGGCGTTTCCCGCTACGCGTTCTTTGTCCGAAAAGACGGCGCGTGGGTCAAGGCGAGCGTTACCGATAAAGCCTCCTATACCCACAAAAATCTGACTGCCGATACCCTGTATCAGTTCACCGTCCGCTGTGTCGACGCAAAGGGCAAATTCATCAGCGGCTTCTATCCCGATTACAGCTTTCGCTATCTCGCTCCCGTGGTGATCTCCAAGGTGACCGCATCTAACGGCAAGCCTGTCTTACAAATCAAAAAGAATCCGTATATCGCATCGTATCGGATCGAGAGAAAGCCTTTCCGCAGCGCATGGGAAACCGTTGCGACCACCTCAAAAACCGTCTATACCGATACCGCAGCCAAGTCGGGCGTCCCCTATACCTACAGCGTCACGGGGCTTGACGCCGACGGCAACTGCGTTACCGCGACCAAATGCAACTATATCTACTACCGCAACGGCGCTCCCGCTAACGGCAGCTATACGGTCGGCGGCACGCGCTTTGCTTTCAAAAGCGGCAAGCTCGTCCCCGGCTACTATACGATCAAAAAACGTCAATACTGGTTCAACGCCGATTCCTCTTTCTCCAAAAGCGGGATCGTCGGTTCCAAGTCAAAAGGCTATACCTATGCCGACAAAAACGGCAAGGCTGTCTGGCAATGATCCCGACATGATAAAAGGCTGTCGCTTCAAGCGGCAGCCTTTCTTTCATCTATGACAGATATTGTTCCAATTTTTCGATCAGTTCCCAATCCTCCGACAGCTCCGATACCTTTTTGTCTTGGATCAGGCTCTCGTTATAGCGGTAATACGCCTCATAGTAATCGGCGCAGGTCTCCCATTCCTTTTTCTGATCATCGTTCAGCGCGTGACGAACGACGGTGTAATGCTCCTTGAGATAATCCGTCAAAAAGGCGGTGAATTTCTTTTGACCGTAGACGTTGAGATGCTCGGCGTTATAAAAATCCTTTTCCTCATCCAGCCCCGTCATCGCGATATCCCGCTCAAAGTTCAAATAATCAAAGCCGTATTCCTTTACGATATCGCCGACGGTGTTGCTCCTGAGAAAACGGTCATACGTCTTTTCGGTCACGATATGCGGGAACCGCGCGAATACGACGTTTTCCAACCCCTCGCTGCGGCAGAATTCGAGCAGCTCTCTCAGGCTCTTTTCCGCCGTCTGCGTCAGCGGCTGTTTTTGATCCGCAGCCGCAGGCAGGGTATCATTCAGCGAGGGCTGCGGGCTTTTGTAGCAAAACGGCCAGTTCAAAACGCCCTTGAGGTAATTGTATCCGCGGCTGCGGTCATTCGCGATGGTCTTGCGGAATTTATCCTGCTTCTCCTTATCCTCGCCGTCTTCGTCGTTCCACATCCCGTGGTACTTGATAAACGGAAAGAGATATTCGATCTGATTCTCCCCGACGTTCTCCGCGACCCATTCGATCTTATTGAGATCCAGCGGCACATGATCGCCGTAGTTGCGAAGATTCGCCTCCTTGGTGAGATCCTCTACGTCATAGATCGCGCCGTTGAGTTCGATCACGACCAGTGCGGTTTTTTGACTTTTCAAAATGTTTTTCAGCTGGCTTTTGTAGTTGAGGATGGAATTCGCCTGCGTCGCAAAGAGATACCCGGTGACGCCGTCGCGCTCATAAGCGTAGCCCGGGGCGATATCCGAGTATACCTCGCTCGCGCCGAGATAGACGATATCCAACGTTTGCTCATCCTCCAAAAAGAAGCCCTTAATCCGCTCGCGGTTATGGTCTGCGTGATAAAAATCATATTCCTGCAGCAAACCGAAGCAAACACAGACCGCCAAAATCAGACAGAGCAGTCTGACTGTCCACAGTATTTTTCGTTTCATTTGAACCGAATCCTTTTTGCAAAATGGTATTTCTGTTTAATGATATCCCAAACATCGACAAAACGCAATAGCTTTTGACGAAAATCTGCTTTCCCGTCCTTTTTGGTCGAATGAAACCGTAGTTTTATGCAAAACTGTGGCGATTTTTCGGTTTTGTTACCAATATTTTGCGGTTTTTATCCTTGCCACAGCCGATTTGATTGTGTATAATATGATTTATGATATCATAAAAATCATGAATATCAGGAAAGGAAGATATCTATGAAATATAAGAATTGGATCAAAGCGGTATGCGTCGCTCTGGTGGTCTGCTTCGCGGTTTGCGGACTGGTTGCCTGCGGTAACGACGCCGCAAAGAAAATCACCGTCAATATCGTCGACGGCGGCAAAAAGACCCCTGTCGAGATCGAGACCGGTAAAACCGTTAAGGACGCGCTCGACGCGGCTAAGATCACTCTCGGCGAGGGCGATAAGTGCGAGCCTCCGGTAGACGCGAAGATCACCGAGGACACCAAGGAGATCACGATCACCCGCGCTGTCGTTATCAAGAAGGTCAAGCTGACCGTCAACGGCAACTCTGTCAATCTCCAGTCTTCCGCCGAAACCGTCCGTCAGCTTCTGGAAGAGAAGAAGATCACCGTAGGCAAGGACGACACGGTCACTCCCGGCATCGATGCTCCGCTCACCGAGGGCATGGAGATCGTCATCGTTTACGCGAAGAGCAAGACCGAGACCACGGCTCCTACCGCCGCTCCCAAGACTGAGGCTCCGGCTGCGACCGAGGCTGTCGAGAATAACGACGACAACGGCGACAACAACAGCGATGATAACGGCGGCGAATACAGCGAACCCGACGAGAACGCCGACTACACTCCGGACGAAAACGTCGATACCGATAACAACGGCGACGCCGGTAACGAAGATGCCGGTAACGACGGCGGCAACGACGGCGGCGTTTACGAGGTCGACAGACAGGCGATGCCCGACTGCGACGGCTCCGGCCACGGCGTTTACATCATCACCTATTCCGACGGCTCAACCGGTACGGAAGAATACTGATATCCGACAAAAAGCGCTTCTTCACGAAGCGCTTTTTTATCCCTTGCAATCCCCTTCGGAATATAGTATAGTTGTATTGTAAACTCATACTCTCACAGGAGGTCACTTATGTCAGTCAATTTCAATAAAGACTCTGTATTCAATCTTAAAGAGATCAAGCTTGATTCCATCCGCAGGGACGTCGACGGTCTGCTGATCGACGGCGAGGTTCCGGTAATGGCGTTCCACACCGTGCGCGACCAGCTGGTATTCACCAACCGCCGCATCATCGCGATCGACATCCAGGGCATGACAGGCACCCGCAAATCCTTTACCTCTCTGCCCTATTCCCGCATCCAGTACTTCACCATCCAGACGCCCGGCTTCGGCGAGGTTTTTGCGGATACCGAGCTGTATGTGATGTTCTCCAACCGCTTTACCGCGCGCTTTGAGTTCAAATCCAAAACCGATATCGGCAAGATCGCCCGCCTCATCGGCGATTATGCCCTGCGATAAGCTATGAAAAAGACACACCGACAGAGTTCCCTTTCAGGCTGCTCTGCCGGTGTTTTTTATACTGTTTTTAAATTGTATCGTTCAAAATCTCCCGGATCAGCTCGCCGAAGCCGTCGTTGACGTTGTTGGTCACGATGAAGAAATTATATCCCTCTGCGGGGATCGTATAGGTGTAGGACGCATAGGAATCCGCCCCGCCGTCATGCGACAGCGCGCCGTCGGGATGCACAAAGATCCCATAGCCGTAGTGGGCGCTGTCGGGGGAGTAATCGGTGGTCATCTCTTTGGTGCAGCTCTCGGAAAGGATCGTATGCTCGCGCAGGGAGGTCAGCCAGCGATCCATATCTGCGGTGGTGGTGATGATGCCGCCGTTGCCGAAGGTCGCGCCGATCGTATAGACCTCCATATGCGCTTTCTGTCCGTCGGGCACCGGAGGCGCCATCCGCTCGGAATGCGCCAGCTCCTCCGCGACGCCGGTGTCCTTCATGCCGAGCGGCTCAAAGATACGCTCGCGCAGGACGTCGCCAAAGGGCTTTCCGCTGACAGTCTGTACGATCTCCGCCAGCAAAAAGTAGTTTGAGTCAGAGTACGAAAAATCCGTATCGGGCTCGAACAACAGCGGTTGGGCAAAGATCCAATCGCGGACGGCTTTGTGGTTCCCTTCCTCGGACGCGTTCTCACTGAAATCGTAGCGGATGTACGCGTCAAAGCCCACGCCGTTGCTCACATAGTCGGGGATGCCGGAACGCATCGTCAGCATATTTTTCAGCGTGATATCTTTGGCGCGGGAATACTCCGGATAATACTTATCGAGCGTTTCATCGAGGTCGAGCTTGCCCTCCTCCCGAAGGAGCAGAACGCAAGTCGCGCAAAACTGTTTGGAGATCGACGCGATGGGAAATTGGTTATCGAGCGTGATCGGTTGATCGCTGTCGGGGCTGAGCGTTCCGTTCGCGCCTTCGCACAGCACTTTGCCGTTTTTGCTGACGCGGCAAACGCCGGAAAAGCGGTACTGCTGCATCTTTTTTTCCAGCCTTTGCTGCAGCTCGCTGCCGGACGCCGCCTGTGTTTCGGCGGTCTTTTTTTGCGTTTTCTCAGGCGCGGCTTCTTTGCACGCTGTCAGAAGCGACGCCGACAGGATCAGCAAAACAGATATGAAAATGTATAGAGTGCGTTTCATCATCGATCCTCCGCACAAATGATTGCTAAGTATGAAGGGGTTGCCGCGCAAAACGTGACAACCCCGTAAACATTGTAATTATTGCTGGCTCTCCAGATAATTGACGATATCCTGTACCTTTTCAAAGGTCGCGAGCTCCTCGTCGGGGATGACGATCCCGTTTTCCTCTTCGATGGTCATGAGCAGCTGGAGGATATCCAGACTGTCCGCTCCGAGATCCTCTTTGATCGAGGCTTCGGGGGTAACTACGCTCTCGTCACAATGCAGCTGTTCCACTAAAATCTTCTTTACATCTTCAAACATATCGGCATTCCTTTCTGTGATTCATTACCCATAGTATACACAAAAAGAATGCCGATTGCAACCATTTTATTCTGCTTGATCGAGTGCGGCGAGCGCCTTGACGATCTCATCATTCATCGCGCCGCCCGACATTCGGTACGCCTGGTCGATACAGACCTTGACCGCAGTCGCGTTCGAGCTGCCGTGGCCCTTGACGATGGTCTTTTCACAGCCGAGCAGCACCGAACCGCCGTAGTTCTGATAGTTCATCATATCCTTGAAGTCGGCAAACATCTGCTTTTGCAGCAGCGCGCCGAGCTTATATTTGGTCTTGGAGTAGATCTGCTCCTTGAGCTTTTTGAGCAGCTCCATCGCGGTTCCCTCGGTCGCCTTGCACAGCACGTTGCCCGAGAATCCGTCGCATACCACCAGATCGTAGCTGCCCGACAGCAGATCGCGGCTCTCCATGTTGCCGACGAAGTTGATGCTGTCGCAGCCTTTCAGCAAGGGATACGCTTCCTTGCGCAGGTTATCCCCTTTTTCGCTTTCGACGCCGATATTCAGCAGCGCGACGCGGGGATTCTCCTTACCGTACGCGTATTTCAGATACGCGCTGCCGACGATCGCCTGCTGCAAAAGCATCTCGGCGGTCACATCGACGTTCGCGCCGGAATCGCACACGCCGACGATATCGCCGGTCATGGTCGGCAGCAGCGGACAGAACGCCGGTCGGCGGATGCCGCGGATGCGTCCGATGCGCAGGGTCGCCGCGGCGATCAGCGCGCCGGTCGCGCCGGTCGTCACCATGCCCGCGATCTCTTTATCCGTCCGCAGCATGGAGATCGCCTTGATCATCGAGCTTTCCTTTTTCAGCCGGATCGCGTCGGTCGGCTTATCCTCGCCGGTAATGACGTCCGGTGCATGGACGATCTCGATCCTGTCGCCGGTATATCCGAGTCGATCCAGTTCCTGTTGGATCTGCGCTTCATCGCCGGTCAATACCAGCGACAGATCCGTATGCTCCTTCAGGGCGAGCACCGCGCCCTCTACATTTGCCGCGGGGCTTTTATCGCCGCCGAAGCAATCGATGATTAATCTCATTCTATCATCCTCAAAACCGATCTTATATTACCGATCGCTGATTTTTTTCACAAAGGCTCTTCTTCTCTTATGCTTGACTTCCTTAAAGCGCTTCCACTGGTTCTGGATGGCAAAATTGTTTTCCAGATTCAGATTGGTCTCGGCGTGGTCGATGTTATCGCGTCTGAGCATCTTGATCAGCTCGGCGCTGATAACGGTCGCAACGCCGCGGTTCATATACTCCGGCTCGACGGCGATCAATCCGAGATCGATCACATCCGGACGCTTGATCGCTTTCAGCAGTCTGACCAGCGCCGCGGGCGTGAGCCTGCCTCCTGATTTTTGCACCGCTCTCGCGATAGAGGGGAAGCAGATCCCCATGCAGACGACGCGATCGTTTTCATCCAGGATGACCGCGACGTGCTTCAGATCGACGATCAGCTTGAAGGAGGTGATGAGCTGATCCTTCATCCCCTGCGTAAACGGTACCGTCCCGTACAGGTTTTCGTAAGCCTTATCGAGCAGCGCAAAGAACTCGTCCGCGTATTTGCGGATAAATTCGTTGACGTTTTTTGCCTCGCCGAAGTGAAGGTTATACCGCTTCATGACATAGTCTGTCATTTTCAGCAGGTTTTCGGCGCCTTCATCGGGCAGATAGAGCTTTGACTCTGTCCAGTCGACTTCCTTTTCATAGCCGCAGTTTTCGATCAGCTTCTGATAATAAGGGGCGTTATACTGCTCCTCAAAGGTCGAGAGCTGGTCGAAGCCTTCGATCAGCAGACCCTCGCGCTCCAGGTCTGAAAAGCCCAGCGGGCCGACGGCGGTATCCATGCCCTTTGTGATCGCCCAGTCCTCGACCGCCTTGAACAAAGCGTCGGCGATCTCCTGTCTGTCAAGCGCGTCAAAGCGGGTAAAGCGAACGCGCTTCTCGTTGTTCTTGCGATTCGCGTCCTTCTGGATGATCCCCTGGATCCTGCCGACGACCTTATCGCCGTCAAGGGCAAGGTAGTTGACGATATCGCAGGTCTCGTTGTAAACGAAATCAGGCTTGAACATACTTTTCTCGTCGCCGTACAGCGGCGGAACAAAGCAATCGTTGTCCTTATATAAATTGAGCGGAAACTCGATAAACTGCTTCTGCTCTTTTTTTGTTTTAACTTCTTTGATCTGTATCATATTCTACCCCTCAGTTCGGTTTTGTTGATAAAGGGCGCCGTATCAAGATTTTTGAGCGCAGGGAGTAACCTCTTGCTGCGCTCATCGTTATACATTATTACAAACTTCTTCTCATTGCGTGGAAGCATACGCCCACGGTATCGGGGCCGCAGTGACTGCCGGCTGTCGGATTGACGACCGCGTATTCGATATTCAGTCCGTTGCCGAAATGCTCCTGCAGCATCGCGCCGATCTCCTGAGCGATATCAAGCGCGTCGGTATGACCGATGATCACACGGTGACGCATCAGTCCTTCGCCCAGCTCGTAAACACGTTTTACCAGTGATTCCATCGCTTTGACGCGACCCTTTTCCTTACCGATAGAGACCATCTTTCCCTCTTCGTTCATATAGATGATCGGACGGATACCGAGCAGCGTGCCCATCGTACCGGCAAGACCGGAAACGCGTCCGCTGCGGCGGAAAAATTTCAGATCGTCCGCAAAGAAATAGCACGCGAACTTTTGAACCTCTCTGTCAGCCCAATGCATGATCTCCTCGGCTGTTTTGCCCTCGAGATACATATCGCCGACCTCCAGCACGATCATCAGCGAAATGATCGTGATACCCAGCGTATCAATGGTATAGATCGTTCTGTCGGGATACTTGACCTTCAGCTCGGCGATCGCCTCGTCCATGTTGTCGAAGGTCACGGTCATAGCGCGCGAAAAATGAACATAAAGGATATCATCGCCGTTTTTCAAAGCCGGCTCAAAATAATCGATATAACGCTGCTTCGAGATCGCCGAGGTCGTCGGCATCACGCCCGCCCTGAGCTGATCATAGAATGCGTGCGCATCAAACTCGTCAAAGTCCTCATAGGGAAAGACGTTCTCGCCGTCGATCGCATAAGGCATACTGATGAGATGATAACCGTATTTTTTTGCCTGCTCGGGAGTAATGTCGGTGTCGGTGTCGGTAAAAAGTACAAGCATAATTCTATCTCCTTTTATATTCTCATTCCGTGGCGGGTTGCAGTCCCGCCGCGGTTATCCCCATTTTATTGCAACCGTCAGGATGACGGTTTGTTTACTCCAAAATCATAATATAATCATAGATCGGCTGATCGCCCTGCAGCATGATGACCTCGGTACGGCGATACGCATTTTTGAGCGTATCATACATCTTTCCGGCAGCCTCGGCGTCACAATCCGCGCCTGCGAGGATCAGCATGACGTCATAGCTTTTTGCATTCAGCCTGTCACACAGCCCAATCAATGCCTGCTCGGGCGTTTTTTCATCGACGTAGATATCGTCGCCGACAAAGCCGATGTAATCGCCCTTAACGACATTGACCTCGCCCGCAACGTCACGGGACGCCCTGCTGACGACGCCTGTTACCACGCCGCTGATGATCTCATTCAGGTAGGCGACCACCTCGTCGGTATCGCCGACGGTGATATCGAACATCGATATCGCGGCATAGCCCTCGCCGACGGTCTTTGTTTTGATGATACGGATATCGAGATCCCGGGTCATCGCCGCTGCCTGCTCGGCGGTCATCACGATGTTCGAGTTGTTCGGGAACACATACACGGTCTGCGCGCCGACGTCCTCATAGGCTTTGAGCATCTCACTGGCGGAAGGGTTCATGCTTTGTCCTCCGTCGACCACCGCATCTACGCCGAGCGAGGTAAAGATCTGCTTGAGTCCCTCGCCTGCCGCTACGGTCACGATGCCGTAGGGCTTTTTCGGCTTGGTGTTAGTGAGCTTGAAGCCGGCGTTGCCGTGCGCCTCGTTATGCTGTAAGGTCATGTTCTCGATCTTGGTGGTCAAAAACTCGCCGTACTGCTGACAGTGGTTGAGGATATCGCCGGGGCGCTTGGTATGCACGTGAACCTTGACGACGGTGCCCTCCTTAAAGGCGACGACCGAATCGCCGACGTCATTCAGCCAACCGATAAAGGCGTTGAGATCAAAGCTGTCGATATCGATCTTGCTGCGCTGCAGCCTGAGCAAAAACTCGGTACAGTAGCCGAATTCCAGCTCGCTGTCCTCGGTGAACGCGTCGAGGTTCACGCTCTTCGGCGCTGTGCTGATACCGCTCGCGCTGAATTCCAAGCCCGCCAGAGCGGCTTTCATCCCCTCGGCGATATAGACGAAGCCCGCGCCGCCGGAATCGACAACGCCCGCTTCCTGTAATACGTCGAGCAGCTCCGGCGTGCGTTCGAGCGACGCCGAAAGCTCTTTGAGCAGATCGTCAAACAGCGCTTCAAAGGTATCTGCGTTTTGACGCGTGGTATATTCCACCGCCTCGCGGTATACGGTAAGGATCGTACCCTCAACGGGATTCGACACCGCGCGGTACGCCTCCTTCACGCCCTGCTGCAGCGCGTGGATAAAGCGGATCGTATCCGCCTGCCGCACATTTTCCAGCCCCTTGCCGATTCCGGCAAAGATGCGCGAAAGGATCACGCCGGAGTTGCCGCGCGCGCCCAACAGCATCTCATGCGCCGCATGGGTCGCAACCTCGCCGAGCAGCGGGCTTTCGGCAGTCTTCGACGCGCCCGCGTTGACGGTCATGAACATATTGTCGCCGGTATCCCCGTCGGGGATCGGAAATACATTCAAATCGTTGACTGCGATGCGGTTCGCGTTCAGGTTTTCGGCGCCCCCGCGCAGCATATTCAGATATAATAATCCGTCAATGGTTTTTGTCATACTTCTTTCCTCGTATCCGGGGAACCCTTGAGATAATCAACAAAAATCAAATAAATGTTGACTTTAACCCCAATTGTATAATATAATACACTATGTAGCAAAATTTCAACCGCATTTTTCACTTTGTGTGGTGTAATTGCCACAATACGATTATGATTCGTATATAATACCACATTTGTATACTTTTGTCAAAGAAAAAAGGAGAATTCTATGCAAAAGACCGAACACACCGACCGCCGTGTTATCAAAACAAAACGCGCCATCCAGAAAGCCTTTGCAAAGCTCCTTGCCGAAAAGGATATCAACGACATCACCGTATCGGACATCGCCGCCACGGCGGATATCAACCGCAAAACCTTTTATAACTATTACGGTGGTATCTACGCTGTCGTCGACGAGATCGAAAACGACGTCGTCAGTCGTTTTGATGAGGCGCTGACGGAAATCGATATGCTGAACAACGCCGCATCCCCCTATATGATCTTCGATATCTTTACCTCGGTGATCTACACCAACATCGAATTTTTCGGCTATCTTCTGAGCATGGATTCCAACCTCAGCCTGACCGCCAAGCTGGTAGATCTGTTAAAGGATAAGACCCGCACTATCCTTAAAAAATACCTGACGATCTCCGAAAGCCGCATGGAGCTGATGCTGGATTTCATGGTGACCGGCTTTGTCGCGGTATACCGCAGCTGGTTCAATTCCGACCGCAGCCGCCCGATCGAAGAGATCAGCGCGGATATCAACGAGCTGTGCTTCAAGGGTCTGAACGGCTATCTGCATATCGACGTTGAAGAAGCGGTAAAATAATATATGTGCAACAGATAAGAGCCTCCGAAACGGAGGCTCTTTCTTCTATAAAGACTTCATATCATGGTTACCATCTTCCGCCGGGCTGTTGACCGCCGCCAGATGAGGTCGAGGGCGAGCTGGTCGTGCCGCCCGACACCGTGCCGCCGGTGCCGTAGCCGTAACTGTTCAGCGTACCGCTGTAGCTGCCGCCGGTCACGAACTTCACGCTCGAAAGCGTGGTGTTACCTGTGTAGAACAGGATTCCGAGGTTACCGGAAATCTTGGATTTCACCGCCGCGAGAACATTGCCGCTGTTGTCGGTGATACAGACCGTCGCGTCCTTGTTCACGGAGCCGACGCTCTTGTTATAGACGGCGTTGCCGACCTTGCGGGTGATATCCTCCCACATCGCATTGGAGGACGCCAGCGCGACGACCGTGCCGCCGTTAAAGCCGACCGTGCCGTCTGCGTCGACCGCAAAGTTGCCGCCGCTCTGCGGACCCTGAACGACGGTCACGCCGCCGTTGAAGGTCAGCGCGCCGTTGGAATCGATCCCGTCGCCCGACGCGACCACATACAGCTCGCCGCCGTTCACCGTGATCGCACTGTTGGACGCGGCTCCCGGCTGGAACGGATTTTGTCCGGGTCTGCCGCCCTGCGAGCTTTGATCCTGACCGCCCGCAGCATTGACGCCGTCGTCGGACGCGGTCACACTGATAACGCCGCCGTTGATGATAACGTCGTTGCCCTCCAGTCCCTCATAGCTCTTGGTGATATTAATTGTACCGCCCTCGATGGTAAGGGTGGTGTCGGCATGGATGCCGTCGTCACCGGAGGTGATGGTAAAGCTGCCGTTTTGTATCGTAACGTTTCCGTTGCAGTGGACGCTGTCGTCGCCGGACTCGATCACAAAGGTTCCGCTGTTGACGTTCAGATCGGATTCAGCCTTGACGCCCTTACCGGTCGTTTTCGCAGTCAAATCAACATTTTCGACCGTCAGAACAGACGCCGCCGTGACCGCCTCGTCGCCGGAAGTCAGATCGTAGGTACCGCCGAGCAGATTCACCGCCGCGTTGCCGTTGATGCAGTCGTCGGTCGTATCGCAGACATAGGTTCCGTCGGTGATCGTGATATCGCCGTCAGCCTTGATCGCCTTGCCCGCGCCGGTGACGTCCAGCTTTTTGACCAGCTCAAGGTTGAGCGTACCCTCGCTGTCCAGACCGTCGGACTGCGTATTGATCGTGATCTCGATATTCTTGCCGTTCATGGTGATGTCGTCGTTGGCATGGATGCCGTCCTTGACGGAGGTGATGTTGATTACGCCGTTTTCGATCAGGATATCGTCGTCGGTCGCGATACCGTGCTTATAGCTGCCGTTGACGTTCAGCGTACCCTTGCCCTTGATCTCGAGGGTATCGTCGGTATGGATCGCGCCCTTTGCCTGTGACGCGTCGATGCTGTAGGTCACGCCGCCGACGGTATGCTCCTCAACGGTCGAAGTGTAAGTCGCGCCGTCCGATACGGTGTTTGTCGTGCCGCTCTCGATCGTGATGAACGCCTTTTTGCAGCGATCCCAGTAGATCGCAGGGCCGTCGGGATTGGTCAGGCTCATGCCGTTGAGCCTCAGCTTGACCTTATCGTTGACGTCCTTTTCCTCCTCATCGGTGCAGGTGCGAACATAGATCATGCCGTCCGAGCAGGTACCGGTGACCTCCCAGTCGCCGCCCTCGGTGATGATGACCGTGTTGCCGTCGACATACGCGCCGTCTCCGGTCACGGTGATGCCGCTGTCGGAGAGCACGATGGTGCCGGTGTTTTCCTTCCACTCGTCGCCGGTGACCTCAGCGGCAGGCTCGGTAGGAGCGGTCGTCGGCGCCTCGGTTGCCGCCTCGGTGGGAGCAGAGGTCGCCGCTTCTGTTGCCGGTTCGGTCGGATCGGTGTTTGCAAGCGGTTCGCCGATCGGATGTCCGTCGTCCATTTCCGCCAGCCATCTCTGGATCGCCGTCGCGTCCATGATGGTCACATCGCCGTCCTCATCCGCGTCGGCTGCCAGCTTCTCTTCGGCTGAAAGCGTCGTCAGGTCAGCCAGATACCGCTGGATATGGGTCGCGTCGAGGATGGTGACCGAGCCGTCCAGATCCGCGTCGCCGAGGATCAGCGTTGTGCTGCCGCCGGCTGTATCCGTATCAGCGGCTCCTGCTGTGACCGTCGGGATGACCGTTGACATGGCGATCATCGCCGCCAGTATCATCGCGATTGATTTTTTGTGTTTCATGGGGATCGCTCCTTTGATTTCATTTTACACGGATATCTTACCGTGTCAATCTGTTCTTTTTATGTTATCAATGTGAAAAGAATGTGAAACCGCGGCATTTTTTCCTTTACATTCACGCGCTGTTCCGCTACAATAGGTATCATGAAAAATACGACAGTTTCTTCAGACCGCTACAACTTAATCGACGCTGTCCGCGCCGTCGCGATCATCAGCATGGTGACCTTTCACCTTTGCTACGATATTTTCGTCGTCTACGGAGTCGACGGCGGCTTCCCCTACTATCCCGGCGTGATCGTCTGGGAGCGCTCGATCTGCTCTACCTTCATTTTCGTGTCGGGTATTTCGCTGAACTTCTCGCGCCATGCCGTGCGCCGCGGAATCATCGTCAACCTCTGCGGGCTCGTCATCTCGGCAGTCATGCTGATCTTCATGCCGAGCCAGCAGATCTGGTTCGGCGTGCTGAACCTGATCGGCTGTTCGATGCTGATCACTTACGCGTTGAGAAAACCCCTCGGGCATATCCCGTCCCTTGTCGGTATGCTTGTGAGCTTTCTGCTCTTTGCCTTTTTATACAGTGTGCCGAACGGATATGTCGGCTTCTTCAAGACGCAGCTCGCCGTGCTGCCCTCCGAGCTGTACTTCACGGATTTTCTTGCGCCCGTCGGACTGCCGTCGCTCGGCTTCCGTTCCTCCGACTACTTCCCGCTGATCCCGTGGCTGTTCCTGTTTATCTGCGGATGGTTTTTCTGGCGGTTTATCAAAGAGCACGAGTGGGACGGCGTCTTTCGCTTTAACATTCCCGTACTCAGCTTCATCGGCAGATACAGCCTGATCATTTATATAGCGCATCAGCCGATCCTGTACCTCATCTGCGCCGCGATCTTCGGTCATTTTTAGCTTACCACCGCGGTATCACCCTGATAATTCACAGAATATTTACATCAGATTAGCACTCTCAACTTGACAGTGCTAATTTTTTGATTATAATATAAATCGAACAGTATTATATAAAGAAGGTATTACTATGGCAAAAAAACAATTCAAAACCGAATCCAAAAAACTGCTGGATATGATGGTCAACTCCATCTATACCCATAAAGAGATCTTTCTCCGCGAGCTGATCTCCAACGCGTCCGACGCGATCGACAAGCTCTATTTCCGCTCGCTGACCGACGACAGCGTTACCCTCAAGCACGACGACTACGAGATCCGCATCACCGCCGATAAGGACGCCCGCACCCTGACGATCACCGATAACGGCTGCGGCATGACCAAGGAAGAGCTGGAGAACAACCTCGGCACCATCGCCAAATCCGGTTCCTTTGACTTCAAAAAGGGCGACGAGAATCAGGCGGAAGAGATCGACATCATCGGCCAGTTCGGCGTAGGCTTCTACTCCGCGTTCATGGTCGCCGATAACATCAAGGTCATGAGCCGCGCATACGGCGCAGATCAGGCGTATGTCTGGGAATCCTCGGGCGCAGACGGCTACACCGTCAAGGAGTGCGACAAGGAGGATAACGGCACCGTCGTCATCCTGCACATCAAAGAGGATACCGACGACGAAAAGTACGCCGCCTACCTCGAGACCTACCGCATCCGCGAGCTGGTCAAAAAGTACAGCGACTACATCCGCTATCCGATCCGTATGCTGACCGAGCATCATCATAAAAAGGAAGACTCCGACGAATACGAGACCGTCAAGGAGGACGAGACCCTCAACTCCATGATCCCGATCTGGAAGAAGTCGCCCTCCGACGTATCGGACGAAGACTACAACAATTATTATAAGGACAAGTTCGGCGACTATGAGGATCCGATCAAGGTCATCCGTCAAAAGACCGAGGGCAGCGCCGATTACACCGCCCTGCTGTTCATCCCGTCACATACCCCCTACGACTACTACAGCCGCGAGTATGAAAAGGGCTTGCAGCTCTATTCCAGCGGCGTGATGATCATGGAAAAGTGCAAGGAGCTGATCCCCGATCACTACAGCTTTGTCAAGGGTCTGGTCGACAGCGCCGACCTCAGCCTGAACATCTCCCGCGAGATGCTCCAGCATGACCGCCAGCTCAAGATCATCGCCAAGGCGCTCGAGAAAAAGATCACCGCCGAGCTGACCAAAATGCTCAAGACCGACCGCGAGAAGTACGAGACCTTCTTCAAGGCGTTCGGCGCACAGCTCAAATGGGGCATCTATTCCTCCTTCGGCGCGAATAAAGACACCCTGCAGGATCTTATCATGTTCACCTCCTCCAACGACGGCAAGCTCACCACGCTCAGGGAGTACGTCGATCGCACCGCCGAGGAGCAGAAAAAGATCTACTACGCCGTCGGCGAAACCGTCGAAAAGATCTCGCTCCTGCCGCAGGTCGAGGCAGTTCTCGCCCATAACTACGAGGTGCTGTATCTGACCGAGGACATCGACGAGTTCGCGCTGCAGATCCTGCGCGAGTATGACGGCAAGGAGTTCCTCAATGTCTGTACCGAGAACCTCGATCTCGCCGATGAAGAGGATAAGGAAAAGCTCAAAGAAGCGAACGAATCCGCATCGAATCTGTTTGACTTCATCCGCGATTCTCTCGGCGGCGCCGTCGCCAAGGTACAGTATACCAACACCCTGCACAACCATGCGGTCAGCCTGTCGAGCGAGGGCTCTCTCTCCGTCGGCATGGAGCAGATCCTCAACAAGATGCCCGGCGCCGAGGATCAGCATATCAAAGCAGAGACCGTCCTCGAGATTAACGTCGATCATCCCATCAAGGATAAGCTCAACGATCTGTTCGAGAACGACAAGGATAAGCTCAAAGACTACAGCAAGATCCTGTATGCGCAGGCGCGGCTGGTCAACGGTCTTTCTATCGACAACCCTGCCGAGATCTCCGACCTCGTCTGCGGTCTGATGCTGTAATCATTTGATCAGAGGTCAGCCATGAAAAAAATCACCATCGCCGTATTCGGCGGTCTTGCGATGGCGTCAGCTCTCGCATCCGGATACTTTTACAGCGTCGGGGTCTCCGAACGCGGTCTGCTGTTCGCCGTGATCGCCGGCATCCTGCTTCTGCTGCTCTTTGTCAGGCTGCGCTCCCTGCGTACTCCCGCCGAAAAAGCCGCGATCGCCTTTGAGCATCCCGCGATGAACCTCGCGTTCTACGGCGAGCTGAGCCGCCTGATCGACGAGGGCAAGGATATCAACGGCTATCTGCGCGAATGCGGCGCGCCGAAAAACGTCGTCAAAAGCGTCAATATCGGCGGCTCGTCCACATGGTACTATCATAAGGATGATATGCCGTTCGATGAATTCTCCGCCGGTTTCCCGATCGGTAAGGCGCCGTCTGTTTCTCATCCGTGCGTCAAAGATCAGCGCACCGAGGATCGGGGGAACGAAGTCGTCCACATCATCACGGTCGACCTCTACCGCGCTTTGTGGGACTGGGGCGAACAGCAGCCCGAAAAGCACCGCTACACCAACAGTATGCGCATCGCCTTTCACGGCGCGTATGATCCCGCCGAAAACGGCGGCAACTCCTACCTCGATAAGAGCATCAACGACGTCCGCGCCGCCCGCAAGGCAAATAAAAAGAAACCCAAAAAGCAAAAGAAAACCGGTTCACAGGAATCGGTATAGCAAAAAACGCAGCCCTTTCGAGCTGCGTTTTTCTTATATGTATTTACAAAAATCGCTCCCTTGACATTTACAAAACCCGTCCGCTCTGTTATACTAGTTTCAATAAAAACCAGACATTCTTATCGGACTGATTTCCGCAATACTTCGTTGTCGTCCTTGCTAGGCGCCAGCCTAGCGGCGTCCTTCGCCTCGTCTTGCAAAAATCATCCTCGATAATAGTTGTCCTCTTTCTATTGAAAACTAGTATTACAATGAAAAAAAGCGCCGAAAGGATGTTGCCCATGAACGCGAATCCCTCTTACGAAAGCATGAAATATCTGACCCTGCTTTCCGAAAAATACCCGACCGAGCGCGCCGTCACACGCGAGATCATCAACCTGACGGCGATCCTCAATCTGCCCAAGGGCACCGAGCATTTCATGAGCGATCTCCACGGCGAATACGAGGCGTTTTGTCACATCCTCAACAACTGCTCCGGCGTCATCCGCGAAAAGCTGAACCTGCTCTACGGCGACGCCCTCTCCGACGATGAAAAGGACGATCTCTGCACCCTGATCTACTATCCCGCCGAAAAACTGCGCCTTAACCGCCGCGAGAAAAACATCGGACGCGACTGGTATCGCACGACCCTCGAGCGGATGATCGAGCTGGCGCGCGTGCTGTCCTCCAAGTACACCCGCTCCAAGGTGCGCAAGGCGATGCCCGCGGACTACGCCTATATCATCGACGAGCTGCTCCACGCCCAAAAGGACGAGGACAACAATCAGGTGCGCTATCACAACAACATCCTCGACACCATCATCCGCATCAACGCGGACGATTTTGTGATCTCTCTCGCCGAGCTGATCAAACGTCTGGCGGTCGATCGCCTGCATATCGTCGGCGACGTCTACGACCGCGGCGACTCCGCCGAAAAGATCCTCGAT
>CACZAW010000003.1 GCA_902779225.1 uncultured Ruminococcus sp.
TCATCACGAGCGGCGACTATGTCCGCGATGACAACGGCGATATCACCGTCACCTACCCTGAGTTTTCCGAAGAGAACCCCACCACCCGCACCGACACCACCGTCACCCTGCGCGGTAAGATACTGACGATCGAGCGACGCGGCGAGATGTCATCACGCCTGATGCTGGAAAAAGGCAAGCGTCACCAGTGCCTGTATGAAACGCCGATGGGACAGATGCTTATCGGCATCTACACCGACAGCATCAAGGTTATCGCCTCCGACAGCGGCTGCGATATCCGCGCCTCATACCAGCTCGACTTCAATCAGCACGTTGTCAGCAACAACGAATTTCACATCACTATTAAGTCGAAATAATCAAAACATCACTGTCATTCCGAGGAAGGGATCACTCCCCGACATGGGAATCCCACTATAAGGAACAGAAAGGCTCCCTTTCCTAAGGGAGCTGTCACCGAAGGTGACTGAGGGTTTCTCCTCAAAACAGTATTTCCGACAAGGGGATTGCCACAGGCTAAAGCCCTCGCAATGACATTGTTATTCAGAACAAAGAAGGTAACCATATGTCAAAAACAAACAGGAATGTATATGAAGATCTGAGAACAAAACTCGAAGCAGCGATCAAAGCCGCGCAGGCAGCAGGTGAGCTGCCCGAGGGCGAGCTGCCCTCCTTCGTCTTGGAGGAGCCCGCCGACCGCAGCCACGGCGATATCGCGACCAATGTCGCGATGGCAGGCGCGCGCACTTTCCGTACAGCGCCCCGCAAGGCGGCTGAGATCATCCTCAGCCACATCGATCTCGAAAATTCTTTTATAGAAAAATACGAGATCGCAGGGCCGGGCTTTATCAACTTTTTTCTTTCAAAGAATTATTTTGCTTCCGTCCTGCGCGAGATAGAAACCGACGGTGACCGCTACGGCGAGAGCGATTACGGCAAGGGCGAAAAGGTCATGGTCGAGTTCGTTTCCGCCAACCCCACCGGCCCGATGCACCTCGGCAACGCACGCGGCGGCGCGCTGGGCGACTGCTTGGCGGCGGTCATGGATAAGGCGGGCTACGACGTATGGCGCGAGTTCTACGTCAACGACGCGGGCAACCAGATCGAAAAGTTCGCCAACTCCCTCGAGGCACGCTATCTGCAAAAATACGATCCGTCCGTCGAATTCCCGGAGGACGGTTATCAGGGCGAGGATATCACCGAGCGCGCAGAGGAATTCGCCGCCATCCACGGCGACAGCTATGTCAGCGTCGATTCCGCTGAGCGCAAGCAGGCGCTTGTCGACTACGCCCTCCCCCTCAATATCGAGCGGATGCAGCGCGATATGGGCAAATACAAGATCAATTTCGACAATTGGTTCATGGAGAGCACCCTGCATGAGAGCGGTTCGGTCAAAGAGATCGTTGAGCTCTTAAAGAGCAAAGACCTGATCTATGAGCAGGACGGCGCGCTGTGGTATAAAAATAAGCAGATCTGCACCGAGATCCTTCTCTCACAAGGCAAGTCGCAGGACTATATCGACAAGCTCGAGCTCAAAGACGACGTCCTGATCCGCCAGAACGGCAACCCCACCTACTTTGCGGCGGATATCGCCTATCACAAAAACAAATTCGACCGCGGCTTTGAGCGCCTCATCAACATCTGGGGCGCCGATCACCACGGTCATGTCATGCGTTTGAAGGGCGCGATGAACGCAATCGGCTACAACGGCGATAAGCTCGACATCGTCCTGATGCAGCTCGTGCGCCTGATGCGCGACGGCAAGCCCGTCAAGATGAGCAAGCGTACCGGCAAGGCGATCCAGCTCGCCGATCTGCTCGAAGAAGTCCCGGTCGACAGCGCGCGCTTCATCTTCAACACCCGTGAAGCCAACACCCAGATGGACTTTGACCTTGATCTCGCGATCCAACAGGACAGCCAGAATCCCGTCTATTATGTTCAGTACGCCCATGCGCGTATCTGCTCTATCCTCCGCAACATCGAAGCCGAGGGCGTGCAGATCCGCTCCTGCACCGACGACGAGCTGACCATGCTGACCGCTCCCGAGGAGACCGAGCTGATCCACCTGCTCTCCGCGTTCGACAGCGAGATCGTCGCCGCAGCACGCGACTACGATCCCACCAAGGTCACCAAGTACGTCACCAACGTCGCAACGTATTTCCATAAGTTCTATAACGCCTGCCGCGTCAAGACAGACGACGAAAGCCTGATGCAGGCGCGCCTGACCCTGTGCATCGCGACTAAGACCGTCATCAAGAACGTCCTCGAGATGTTCAAGATCACCTGCCCGGAACGTATGTAAACAATTAGGAGTTAGAAATTAGGAATGAGGAATTATCTCTCATAAAAGTCTAATCAAATAATTGAGGTGCTGACTTTACCATCAGCACCTCTTTGTTTGTATGAAAAAACCTCAGTCGGAATTCAATTCCTAATTCCTCATTCCTAATTCCTCATTTTATTGTAAAGCCCTTCCGCTCCAGATACTTGCTGATCTGCTCGTCGTCGTAATAGACGAGGTCGTCCGCACCGGCGAGGAATTCATTATGGTGGCGCACCTCATGCACCAGCGTTTTGCGGAGGATCTCACGGTATTGATCAAGGGTCTTGTTCGGAAATACGCGGATGATACTGCCGTAATAGATCTTGATCGACCTGCCGAGATTATCGCGGGTATACACGCCCAGTATGTATAGATCGTTGTTCTGCGCATACGGATGCAGACGGCTTTCATCCCGCAGGACGATGCCGCCGTTGAGCTCACGGTATAATTCCGTCGGCAGGCTGTCGGCGATCTCGTCGAGGATATTCCCGCATTCTTCGTAGGTCATATCAGTCTAAGAAATCTTTGAGCTTCTTCGAGCGGGACGGATGGCGCAGCTTTCTCAGCGCCTTCGCCTCGATCTGACGGATACGCTCACGGGTAACGTTGAATTCCTTGCCCACCTCTTCGAGGGTGCGGCTTCTGCCGTCCTCGAGACCGAAACGCAGCCTGAGCACCTTTTCCTCACGGGGAGTCAGGGTGTCCAGCACCTCCATAAGCTGCTCGCGCAGCATTGTATGGCTCGCGGCGTCAGCGGGTGCGGGAGCGTCGTCGTCGGGGATGAAGTCGCCCAGATGGCTGTCCTCTTCCTCACCGATCGGGGTCTCGAGCGAGACCGGCTCCTGCGCGACGCGCATGATCTCGCGCACCTTATCGACAGGCATATTCAGCTCCTCGGCGATCTCGTCCGCAGACGGCTCGTGACCGTTCTGATGCAGAAGCTGAGAAGAAACCTTCTTGACCTTATTGATGGTCTCGACCATATGCACCGGGATACGGATGGTACGCGCCTGATCGGCGATCGCACGGGTGATCGCCTGACGGATCCACCATGTCGCATAGGTAGAGAATTTGAAGCCCTTGGTATAGTCGAACTTTTCGACTGCCTTAATCAGACCGAGGTTGCCCTCCTGGATCAGGTCGAGGAAATGCATACCGCGTCCGAGATAACGCTTTGCGATACTGACGACCAGTCGCAGGTTGGCTTCGGACAGGCGCTTTTTCGCGCTGACGTCGCCCTCCGAGATACGGATCGCCAGCTCGACCTCCTCCTCGGGGGTC
The DNA here is from genome assembly GCA_902779225.1 of uncultured Ruminococcus sp. GTDB lineage: Bacteria > Bacillota > Clostridia > Oscillospirales > Acutalibacteraceae > Ruminococcoides. Next base: position 3,602 of record CACZAW010000003.1, read on the forward strand.
AAAAGCGGTACGCGTCCGATTTCCTTCAGATAGACCTTGACCGGGTCGTCGATCGAAATATTGTCGGAGGATTCGACGGATTCAGAGGAAGCGGAGCCGCCGTCCTCATCGGTGCTTTCGGAAATATTCAGACCTTCGAGCGAGAGATCCTCTTCGATGTCGGTCTCAACGATCTCGACGCCTGCCTGCTCGAGCGCGTCATACAGTTTTTCGAGCTGTTCGGGGTCGATATCCATCTCCCCGATCGCGTCCAGAATATCCTGGTTGGTAATATTGCCCTTCGCCTTACCGAGCTCGGTCAATTCCTTTACGAGATTTTTCTTGTCTGATACAGGTGCAGCCATATTCAAACTCCTTTTCATGTATAACAGAATCTTACTTTGCGGTATTCATAAACCGATCACTGACCACTGATCACTGATCACTTCTTTTGTTCCGCCAGCTTTCGCAAATACTCGCTGAGATCATCGGTCGAAGCATTCGCGATATCGTTTGCGGTCATCCTCGTACCTTCCTCGAGGATGATGTTGATATATTCATCGAGCGCCTGCGGCGTCGAACGGATATTGCTGTAAGCGTTCACGATGCGGTAGATCTGCGACGTCTCGTCAGCGGTGAAGTCGGCAGAGATCGCCGTCATCGGATCCTTTTTGTTTTTAATTCTTTCTAAGAAATATAAATAGAGCTTTCGGTTAAAATCCGTAATAAAATCATCCGCCTTGATACGGCTTTCGATATACCCCTGCTTGTCCGGATTGTTCACCAGAAACGCGATCAAATTCTCCTCGGCGGTCGCCGCGCGCAGATGCGAGGCGTGCTGTGGATTGATGCGGTCGTCGCGCGCAGAAAGATTCTTTTGCATCTTCTTAAAATCTTCCTTGCGCCGCGCAGAGGCCTTGCGGCGGGTGAGACGGTTGATCTGCTCCATGATAGACGGCTTTGCGACGTCGGTATCATCCGCGAGCTTCGACGCGTAGATATCGCGCTCCATAGGGTTATCCAGCTCCGCAAGGATCTTGACGCCCTCATTGAGATAGCCGAGCTTGCCCTGCGGCGTGGTCATATCAAAGCCGGTTCTGAGCTGCAGCATCCGATATTCTACGTCGTTGCCGCTGCTTTCCAGCAGATTCTTAAAGGCGGCATGGCCTTTATCGCCGTGACGGCGGATGAATTCATCGGGATCCTTGCCGTCGGGGATCCGCAGGACCCTGACGACCAGCCCGGCGCTCCTGAGAATATTGATCGCGCGGGCAGTCGCTTTCTGACCCGCATCATCCGCGTCATAGCAGATGATCACTTCGTCACAGTAGCGTTTGAGCAGCGTCGCCTGATCAATGGTCAGCGCCGTACCGAGCGTCGCGATCGCCTCGGTGAAGCCCGCCTGATTCAGCGAGATGACGTCCATATAGCCCTCACAGAGGATAAAGGCGCGCGACTTGCTGTTCTTGGCATTATTCAACGAAAAGAGGTTATAGCTTTTGTTGAAAACGATCGTGTCTGAGGTGTTGAGGTATTTCGGCTTCTGGTCGGTCATGATGCGTCCGCCGAAAGCGATCACGTTGCCCCTGACGTCGATGATCGGGAACATCACGCGGTTGTAGAAGCGGTCGACCACTCCCCTGCCGGATCGCGATTTAAAGACCAGATTCGCCGCGATCAGCTCCGATTCGGTAAAGCCCTTCGAGAGCAAATGATCGCCCAGCGAAAAGCGCGAATCCGGCGCAAAGCCCAGTCCGAAGTGACGGATGGTGCTGTCGGCAAGCCCTCTGCCCCTGAGATACGCAAGTCCCTCAGCGCCCTCACGTTCACCGAGCTTTTTGTAATAAAAGCGGGCGGCTTCGCGGTTCGCTTCATAAATGCGGGTCCTCAGCCGCGACATCGAGTCGTCGTAGTCGTCCTCCGGCATCGACATCCCCGCACGCTGCGCCAAAAATTTGACCGCCTCGAGGTAATCGAGATTTTCGATTTTCATCACAAAAGTGATGACGTCGCCGCCGGTTCCGCAGCCGAAACAGTAAAAAGAGCCGTTTTCGGTATAAATATTAAAGGACGGAGTTTTTTCGCCGTGAAACGGACATAAACCCACCAAATTGCGTCCTCTGCGCTTAAGTTGCATATAGGACGCCGCCAATTCACCGAGGTCGTTGCGATACTTGACCTCGCTGATAAAATCATCCGATAAACGCATTTTCTCCACTTTCTCGGGATTTTGCCCGATTTTGAGCCTGTTTTTTCTGAATAACAGCGATTTTTTCAGAAAAAAACAGAGTTATCCTATTCACAAGTCTTCCATGTATTATTTACGCAAAAATCAAAATATATCCTTTTTTTCCGGAAAAAAATCGTCAAAAATCAAAAATTATGAGGCAAAAAATCGCTCGTCGATTTCCCGCGCCTCAACTCGTCCGGCGCTTTCCTCGCTGAGCGCCTTGTTAAAAGCGCCGAGCCTATCGGTCGGCAAATGGAAGCAGACCGTGACGTCGTCGGCGAACCGCGTATCATCTACCGAGCCGCCCGATCGCGCGATCAGGGCGGGCAGCTTGCCGTACAGCGTGTACGAGCAGCGCACCTCGCAGACGGAGCAAAGCGTCATCTCGCACTCGCCCGCAGCGTCGATCCCGGCTTTAGCCGCAGCGGAATACGCGCGCACCAAACCGCCCGCGCCGAGCAGCGTGCCGCCGAAATAGCGCGTCACCACTACCACGCAGTCGGTGATATCGCGCTTGCGGATTGCGTCGAGCACGGGAATGCCCGCGGTGCCCTGCGGCTCGTTGTCGTCGCTGTAGCGCGATACGCCGTCCTCGCGGATCATATAGGCGTAGACGTTATGGGTCGCGTCCCAGTGTTTTCTTTTGATCTCATTGATAAAAGCGATCGCCTCATCCTGTGTTTTGACAGGGCGCACATAGCCGATAAAGCGGGAGCGCTTTTCGATCAGCTCGGCAGAGGCGGGCTTTTGGATAGTTTTGTAAGCAGTCATCATTGTTGATCACAAAAAAGTCATCCCTGTACCGTTGCGGCAAGGATCCTCTCCCCTTTTTAGAGAGAATAATTAAGTAAGGCGGTACAGATGTACCGCCTTATGCTCGGAAACTGTATTACTCCATACCGAAGCGCTTCTTGAAACGATCTACACGACCGCCTGTATCGACGAGCTTCTGCTTTCCGGTGAAGAAAGGATGGCACTTGGAGCAAATTTCAACACGGATATCCTTCTTGGTGGAACCGGTCTCGATAACATTACCGCAAGCACAGGTAATGGTGGTAGGACCATAGTTAGGATGGATCTTTTCCTGCATTTGATTCACCTCTTTCACAGATATACGTACGTCTTTGCGCACGTTAACGGATTAATTATACATCATGGTTTTGTAAAATGCAAGCCTTTTTTCGGATTTTTTTAAGAATCCTGTTATTGCGCCGCCATATATGCCGCGTATTCGTCAAAGGTCATGTTATACGCGCGGATATTGTAGGCGTTCTCGACGCCGACATAGCGGTACAGGTTCGGAGAATATGCAAGTCCACCGACGTTCTCCTGAGAGGGATAGCGCTGGATGAAGCCGTATTTTATCGCGTTGCGCTGCAGCCATTTACAGGCTTTTCCTTTGACAAAGGGACCCTTCTCTTCATCGTCGAAGCGCACGAGCAAGCCGGTCTGCTGTTCGCTCTCTCCCCCGCGCGGCGTCGTCAGCTTTACCTGCGACTCCGCCTTGACCAGCGTCATCTTTGATTTTTTGAGATATTCTTTTACCGCGCTGTCATATCGCTCTTTTTGTTCTTTAAAAGAAATATAGCCCTCTGCGACCTTAAGCGGACACCCCGCCGCTTTTGCGTCGGACATCATTTGCTCAAGGCTCTCTGTCAAAACGGGAGAAAGTCTGACGCCCTGAAACTCCGTCAAAGCGGGAACATAAGACGCGTCCAGAGGATAAGCCGGATTCACGACGGACAACAGCATCGGATCGGTCGCGACAGGCTCGGTCGCAGCGGATTCGGACAGGATCGTTTTCTCTTCCCGAGCGGCTTTTTCATAGCTTTTATACCCGAAAAAGATACCGACCGCCAGAACCGCGAGCATCAAAACAGGAAGGATAAACAGCAGAGCGCGCTGGGTCTCTGTCTTTTTATCCTCCTTGAGCTTTTGCTCCTCAAAGGAGCCTCGGCTGACTTTATACGGTTTGATCTTTCTTCTGCGGTACAAGGGAAATTCCTGCCTTCGATAACATTGTAACCGCGAAGCGGCAAATCAACTCAGCCGCTTCGCGGTCCTCCTCCCTTTTCTATAGAGAGGAAATTTATTTGATTGCTTTGGTGTCGATCTCTTCCTGAGCGAGCTTGATGAAATCGTCAAGGGACATCGAGCCCATATCGCCGTCCTTGCGGTGGCGGACGGAAACGGTACCGTTCTCGATATCCTTATCGCCGATCACGATCATATACGGGATCTTCTGGAGCTGCGCCTCGCGGATCTTATAGCCGATCTTCTCGGAACGGTCGTCGACCTCCACGCGCATATCGAGGTCGTCGAGCGCTTTGCGGATCTCGTAAATACGGTCGAGATGACGGTCGGCGATGGGCAGCAGCTTGACCTGTACGGGAGCGAGCCACAGCGGGAAAGCACCGGCGTACTTTTCGATCAGCAGCGCGAGCGTACGCTCATAGCAGCCGATAGAGGTGCGGTGGATGATATACGGATTCTTCTTGACGCCGTCGCGGTCGACATATTCCATGCCGAACTTTTCGGCGATCATGGGATCGATCTGGATGGTGATGAGGGTATCCTCTTTACCGAATACGTTCTTGATCTGGATATCGAGCTTGGGACCGTAGAACGCCGCTTCGCCGATACCGATCTTGTATTCAATACCGAGGTCGTCGAGGATCTTGCCCATCATTCCCTGGACGTTGTTCCAATCCTCCTCGGTGCCGATATACTTCTCGCGGTCGTTGGGATCCCACTGAGAGAAGCGATAGCTGACGTCCTCATACAGACCGAGCGTCTTGAGGCAGTAGATCGCGAGGTTCAAACAATGCTCGAACTCGCCCTCGAGCTGCTCGGGGGTACACATCAGGTGACCCTCGGAGATCGTGAACTGGCGCACACGGATCAATCCGTGCATCTCGCCGGACGCCTCGTTGCGGAAGAGGGTCGAGGTCTCGTTCAGTCGCATAGGCAGATCGCGGTAGCTTCTGCCGCGGTTGAGAAAAGCCTGATACTGGAAAGGACAGGTCATCGGACGGAGCGCATAGACCTCGTCGTCCTTCTCCTCGTCGCCGAGAACAAACATACCGTCCTTGTAATGATCCCAGTGACCGCTGATCTTGAACAGATCGGACTTAGCCATAAAGGGAGTCTTGGTGAGCTGCCAGCCGTTCTTCTGCTCCAGATCCTCGACAAAGCGCTGGAGAAGCTGGATGATACGCGCGCCCTTGGGCAGCATGATCGGCAGACCCTGGCCGATATAGTCAACAGTGGTAAAGAGTTCGAGCTCTCTGCCCAGCTTGTTATGATCGAGCTTGAGCGCCTCTTCCCTCTTGGTGATATATTCTTCAAGCATCGCCGCTTTCGGGAAGGAAATACCGTATACGCGGCAGAGCTGGTGGTTCTTGCTGTCGCCGCGCCAATACGCGCCGGTGCAGTTCGTCAGCTTGAACGCCTTGACGGGCGCAACGCTCATGAGGTGAGGACCCGCACAGAGATCGACGAATTCCGCCTGCTTATAAAAGCTGATGGGCTCGCCCTTACCGGCGTGCTCGCCCGCAAGCTCGACCTTGTAGGGCTCCGCCATCTCTTCCAGCATGGCGATCGCATCTGCGGGAGCCTTTTCAAAGCGGCTGATCTCGATGCCGGACTTGACGATCGCCTTCATCTCAGCTTCGATCTTGGCGATATCATCGGAATCAAAGGGCTTGGCTACGTCGAAATCATAATAGAAGCCATCGTCGATCGAGGGACCGATCGCGAGCTTTGCCTCGGGGTACAGACGCTTGACAGCCTGCGCCAGAATATGCGAGGTCGTATGCCAGAACGCCTTCTTGCCCTCTTCGTCGTCAAAGGTCAAAAGCTCCACCTTGCAGTCCGCCGTCAGCGGAGTGCGCAGGTCGCAGACCCTGCCGTCGACCAGAGCGGCGCAGACATTTTTATAAAGTCCCATAGAGATAGACTTTGCAATTTCGGCAGGCGTGATGTTCGCGTCAAATTCCTTGACGACGCCGCCTTTGAGTTCGATGTTAATCATAAATACCTCTCCTTTTTATGCTGTGATCAAATGATCAAATATATTTTTACCCTCCGACACGCGAAACGAGTGTCACGTGCCGCCTCCCTTAGAAAAGGGATGTAATAAAAAAGCCCTGATAATTCTAATAAAGAATTATCAGGGCGTTTGGATACGCGGTTCCACCTGAGTTCGGCTGTCGGTGACAGCCCTCATTTTGCCTTAACGCGGCGCACGTCGCTCCATTTCCTGAGCGATCTCAGGGGTGGTAATCCGTAGTTTACGCGCCGTCTCGCACCGACCGACGGCTCTCTGTCGCGTAGGGAAAACGGATATTGTCCCCGTCAACGATCAATTTTCATTTTGACGTTACTAGTATAGCACGATACACAATACGTGTCAACAACAAACAAATGACAAAATTATTTATCGCCGGAGATCTCTAAGATCAGCTTATCGATCTCGTCGAGCTGATCGGCGTAGGTCTTTTCCTTACCCTTTTGATCATACTCGGAAGCGGTCTCATCGGTGAGATAATCCTTGACGTCATGCTCCGCCGCCTTATAATAGGACGACTCGCGCTTAGCTTCGTTATGCATCTCCTGATAGAGGAAATCGCTGGTATCTGCCGTTGAGATATAAGACGATGCGGGAGCCTCGGAGCGCTCGTCATCGTCAACACCCGTCACGACAAAGCCTTCGTCGTCGGATACACTGTCTTCGTCGAGCTTCTTATAATCGACGTCATCCTCGTCCTCAACGATCACATGGTCCCTATCCTTGACAAAGATCGACAGCTCGATCAGGAATGCAAGGATATAAAGCCCCATAAAGAAGATCTCGATGTTCTGCGCGTTGTGCATGATGAATTCAAAATTCACGGTCGCGTGCGCGCCGCCGGTGAGGTTCTTGTCGATATTCGAATTGTAAACGATGATATCGTTGTAGAAGTTGGAAGAAATCGTGCCGATCGCATAAGAGAGCATCGCAGCCGCCGCAGGAAAACCGTAAATAAAGCAGGATTTGACGGCGTTCTTAGCCTGTGTCAAAGAGAGCGTTACGGCGTAGTTGAAGAAGAACATGGTCGCGAAAATATAGCAGAACAGTCGGGTAACGTCTGCATATGTCAGCGAGATGGTGGTGAATTCAACAAAGCAGCGGATCAGCCGAACCGCGCACAGCAGCGCCGGCGCAACGTACAAAAGCCCGAAGGTCTTTTTGCTTTTATTGAGGAACGAATGGCTCAGTCCCATGACGACAAAGACGATCGCCGCAAATATCAGCATGACGGCCTCGATGATACCGAGAACGTCGATCTTGTCGGCGCTGATGACGCCGTAGAAGGAATCTGCGCCGTCTGCAGCCATCACGAGCGCGATCAGCAGACCGATGATGCCCGCAGGATAATTGCGGTGCGGCAGATAATACTTTGAGATCTTTCGATCACACAGACACATGATCAGCGCAAACAGGAAAATCAGCGCGACACAGCCGATGACCACATAGTCCAGCGTCTGATCCGACCAACCGAAGATAGCGTTATCCGGCAGAACGGTCTGGGCGAGCTTGAAGAAAATCGCCGCCAACGTCAGCGGGATAAACAATATCCATGATAATTTGGAAATCATATTATTACTCCTTACAATGGACATAGTTATACTTTTTACCATCCTATATTATAGCGGGATTATTCATTTATGTCAAGTTTTTGGAAATTTGCGACTTCGGCATGAAGAAAGGCTGCCGTTCGGGCAGCCTTGAAATCAAGTTATTCGGGTTTTTGTTTTTTGCGTTTCTTTTTGTTATAGGAAGAAGAAACGCTGACAAAAATGATAAACAAAACGATCACCACGCCGACCGCGATCAAAAACCACGGTGAGGTCAGCACTTTATCGACGCCGTGGGTAAAGAACAGGATCGGGCTGGCGCTGACATCTTCGTTCGAAACCAGATTGATGGTATCGAAGGGCTCGCCCTTATAATATACCGTCGCGGTGGTAACGACGTCGCCCTTGCTGACGGGCGCGTTGATGGGATCGGTGCTGTCGGGAACGATCGTGATATCGCCTTCCTTAACATCCGCCGGCAAGACGATATTCAGATCGGTATCCGGTACCAGCAGGATGCTTTGGGTATCCCACGCGTTTTTGATCGGCTGCTCGCAGATCGGCGTATCCTTTGTCGCGGGCGACTTGAAGGTCAGGTTCAGAAACGCCCAGCGAAACAGCTCTGTCGCATCCTCCATGCAATACTCGTGATATTCTTCGGCGTCGCTTTGATTGAGCGGCGCGTGCAGGCATATGCAAAGGTAGGCGTATCCGTCGCACAGCGCAGACGCCGCAAGGCACATACCGCCCTTATCGGTCTCGCCGTTCTGGATACCGGTCGCATAGGTGTAGAAGTAATCGCCTCCGCGCGAGGCGTCGATCATGTTATTGGTCGTGACGAGAGGATAATCATCACCCTCCATCAGATAGGACGGAGTAGATACGACCTTGGAAAACAACGGCGTTCCCAGTGCATAGCGGCAGATCTTCATCATATCGCGGGCGGTGGTATACTGATCCGCGCTGTCAACGCCGGTCGGGTTGGTAAAGCGGGTATCCTCGCATCCGATCTCCTGAGCCTTTTCATTCATCAGCTTGACAAATGCCGATACATCTCCCCCGCCGATATAGTCGGCCAGCACGATCGCGGCGTCGTTGCCGCGCGGGAGCATCAGCGCATAAAGGATATCGGTGACGGTCAGTTTTTGACCGGTGTGCCAATCCAAGCCGCTGCACGCCAATCCGCTGTTGACGACTTTGTCGAGGATCTTTTCTTTGATCTCGATGCGGGTATCGAGATCCTTAATGTTCTCAACGGTAACGATATAGGTCATGATCTTAGTCAGCGCGGCAGGATAGCGGCGCGTATCGGGATCCTTTGAATAGACCTCCATACCGGTATCGAGGTTGATCATCAAAATCGAATCGGAATGCGTATTGACCTTGCAGTCGAAGGTGATCGCCGAGGCGGACAGCGACGCAGCAGGAACGGCAGCGACGATGATAAGCAATACCAATGATAAAAACCGTATTCTCTTTTTCATCACATCACTCCTCTGCCTCATCATATTCTTCCGGTTCCTCGGGAGCTTCGGTCGCCGCGGGCTTAGTCGCTTTCTGCTTATTCGGCGCCTTTTTGTGAGCGGCGGTCGCTTTTTCGGTCGCCGGCTCAGTAGCTTTTTCTTCCGACTTTTCGCCGGGTATATTCGGGAACAGCTTCGCAAGCGCATAGCCTCCGAAACGTCCGAGATCGTTGAGAAGGGATACGCCTTCGTCATGCTTCGACACGATATCGACCTTATCCAGATGCTCGCGTCCGTAATAAATATCTGCTTTACCGATGACCTGATCCTCAAAAACAGGCAGCTCGACCGACTTGGGGATATCCAGCTTGATTTTGAACAGCTTTTGATCATAGTCGTTCGGCAGGGTTTTATACGCAGAATTATCCGCGTAGAGATCGATCGAATACTCTCCCCACGGACTGATCAGCGCCGTGGAACCGATCGACTGATCGGTATTGATCACCTTGCGGTCGCTTAAGTTCAGATATGCCCATGTCGTCATACGGCGCGCGTCGGCAAAGACGTTTTGCTCAGACTCATTTTTACCGCGAAGCGCTACAAACAGATAGTCGATATCCTTATAGCTGGTCTTGACGACAAGGCTGGCGCCGGAGGGCTTATCATAAGCATACTTGCCGCCGGTCACATAGCGGAAATAATAGGGGCTGGCGGGATTCATGATGGAATTCTCGGTGGTGACGGCATATCTTTCGTCGTTATCGTAGCGCTCGGGGATATAAGTCGGGCTGCTCATGATCTCTTGAAACAGCTCGTTATCCATCACCGCTTTATAGATGAGCGAAAGATCCTGACAGGTGGTATAATGCTGTTTGGATTCGCTGTAGCCGGGGGTGAGGAACGCCGTCAGCTTGCAGCCGAGCTTTTGGCAGCGGTCGTTCATCTCGGCGACAAATGCGTCGATATCGCCGTCGGAAAGATGATCGGCGATCAGATATGCCGCGTCGGAGCCGCCGGTCAGAAGCATGATCGCTGCAAGATCCCTGAGCGTCAGATCATCGCCGAGGAACTGCTTCAGGCAGCCGTCGGAATGCGGGAGATCTTTGATAAAATCTTCATCCACGTTGACGGTGACACTCTCAGGATCGGCGACCTTCTCGGTCAGCAAGAGGAAGGTCACAAGCTCGGACATATAGGACGCGTGCCAATATTTATCGTGCGCCTGAGTATACACGACGGTGTTGGTGTTGAGATTGATCAGCAGCATCGCATAGGACGAGGTGATCTCGTGATGCTCAAACGACGATGCGGGCGTAATAAATGAAGATACGCAGATCGAAAGTATCAAAATCAGAGAAAGGACAAAAGTTAACTTTTTTTTCATAGTATTTTCCTTTCATTTATGCTAATATAATAAAAGAATGGTTTCGGTTGAGATTGCCACAGCCCTAAAGGGCTTCGCAATGACGATCTATGATCGGTTGAGATTGCAAGGACTTAATCCCTCGCAATGACAAATCTATAATGCTTTTGTGTTTGACAAAAGATATGGATATTCGTCTTTATCTTACACCATTCTCACGGTGATATCAATTAAAAGATTGTAACTTTTATAAAATAATCGCGCAAAATATGATAAAACAGCGAAAAACGCAGGAGGAACCAATGATTTTCGTAACGGGAGATATCCACGGGGATTATGACAGCCTGTCAGAACGCGATCTCGGCAAGCTGAAAAAAGGCGATACGCTCATGATCACGGGAGATTTCGGATTTGTTTGGGATAATTCTAATAAAGAAAAAAGCAACCTCAAAAAGTTAGCTAAAAAGAAATTCGACATTCTTTTTGTCGAGGGGGCGCATGAAAACTTTGACCTGCTGAAAGAATATCAGGAGGTCGAGCTGTATCAGGGCAAGGCGTATCAGATCGAGCGCAATATCTATTGTCTCAAGCGCGGCGAGATCTATTCGATCGAGGGAAAGACCGTCTTTGCGCTGGGAGGAGGTCTGCCGCCTTACGAGGATGAGCCGACCCACACTCCTCCGTCGATGCCGACGGATGACGAGCTGAAATACGCGGTGGACAACATCCAAAGTCATAGGCGCCTCGTCGACCTGATCATTACGCATGAAGCGCCCGCCAGCGTGAAGCGGATGATCGACCGAAACGCGACCGTCAACGACCTGAACATCTTTCTCGATACGGTGATGAAGAACACGCGGTACGGGAAATGGTATTTCGGCGCGCTTCATCGGGACAGAGCGGTATCGGATAGTTTGGTATGCGTGTTTGAGGAAGTACACAAGGTTTAGTGAATATTGAATAATGAATAATGAATAGTGAATAGTTATGGGAGGGCTTCGCCCTCACCCATTTTTTAATGATTGATGAAGGGTGAATGATAATTGAAAAACGGAGAGCTGTCGGTGCGTCCGACAGCTCTTTTTGATGTGATTCGGGTTTAATGAAGCGGCTCGTTGATGCCGTATTTATCGGGGTCATAATCCGCGAGCCAGCGTTGGATCGCGGTCGCGTCAAGGATTGTGACCGTACCGTCGGCGTCTGCATCGGCGGCGCGCGCGTGCCAGTAGGTCGGGAGGTAATCCGCGAGCTTTCGCTGGATCGCAGTCGCGTCGAGGATGGTGATCCGTTTATCGCAGTCGGCGTCGCCGCGCACGCGCTCCTCTTCGGCGATATAATGCGACGATTCCCCCCCGATGATCGGGGCTACGCTTTCGCCGCAGCTGTCGCAGGCGCAGACGATCTGACCGCCCTGCGTCTGCGCGTGCGCAGAGGTATGGCGGCACTTGCCGAAGGCTTTGAGGTGCATACCCTCGGGGACGTCGATATCCGACACATCGATACAGCCGTTTTCGTCAGCTTTTATCTGTTTTAGCGCGGCTACCCTATTGCTGTAGAGCAGACTTTCCGGATTGTCAATGACAGTGATCAAATAATCAACACCGGGATTCAGACCGCTCAGAAGGTTTTCACCGGAACCGGTCGGTGCAAGACCGCTGCCGGTGGACGCCGGGGCGCTGTTTTCGTCGGGGCAGCAGAAAACGACAAAGCCGAAGTCGTAGTCTGCATAGACAGGATCGCCGTAGCGCTCCTCCAAGATATCGTTATAATACGAACTGCTCATGAGCGTATTGTACCAATCCTCGGCGTCACCTTGGTAGTCCACGATAAATTGAGGATCGTTTTCAAAGGCGTTGATATTCAACACGGCGAGGCTCTTCGGCAAAACGACGCGCTCGAGCTTCGGGCAGTTGGCAAAGGCGTTGTAAGCGATCTCCTTGACGCCCTCCTCGATAACGACCTCGCGCAGATTTTGACAACCATTAAACGCATAGTTATCTATTTTCTTGACCGATCCGGGGATGGTGACGCGCTCCAAGCCGGAACCGTTGAACGCGCCGGATGCGATATGGATAACGGAGGACGGGATCGTGATGCTCTTCAAGGCGGTACAGCCGCTGAAAACTCCAATGCTCAGCTTTGTGACGTTATCGCCGATCGTCGCCTGTCTGAGCTTTTTACAATTGTAAAAAACGTGTTCCGCCTCTGACAGCAGCGTGGCGGTCTCGACGTTCGGAAAAGCGTCCCACGCCGTATACTTCAGGCAGGCGGGAGCGGTGACGTTGGTCACTTTCTCCCATGTACAGTAGTTATATTCCATCGAGGAGGGGAAGTTAGCAGCAACGTGCATCTCCATATTCCCGTATGAACTCGGATTGCCTGCGACGCGCACCGTATCGGGGACGCTGTACGCATCGATTCCCAGATACTCGCACGGTTCTGTTATCGCTTCGATCTCCGTCCAAGGGAAGTCATTTACAATGGTGAAGCCGTGGACATAGATCTTATAGTGCCCGATCGATCTGGAGCGGGCTTGACGGTATTCATCAAATCCTTCCGGTATGCCGGTGAAATATGGGAAGGATTTATACCAGTCGTAGTCGATCTCGTATTTTTCACAGGCATCTTTTAATACTTGTTCATTGTACTGGTATATATTCTCAGATTCATAATCCGACATATCATCGCTTACCTGATTGCCGTTAACGGCGCCGGAGCCGCTGACATGAACCGTCATCGTCAGGTCATCGTGGGGACCGCTCAGGCTGCAGGAGGTCGTCGTGGTACCTGCCGTCGGCAGATTATTGACGTCGGGATGCGTGATCTCTTCCTCCGGCGGCGTCCTTTTATTCTGACACATACCGTGACCGAAGCCGTTATCCGAGGAATAGTGGAAATCGAACAGCTTTTTGGAGATACTGCCGAGATCCTTTGTCCATGTCTTGACGACCTTGACCTGCGCATCCAAGCCGAAAACGATATTCAGCGAGCCCTGGATACACCAACGGCAAAGGTGGTCGCTGCCTTTATAATCGCTGACGGTAGGCATACGCGTACCGATCGCCTCCAAGCCGATCTTGCCGCCCATGCCGACCTTGACCATACCGAGAAGCGCGCTGAGTGCAGGCGTCACCTTGATACCTGCATAAGCCTTGCCCTCACAACTGCCGTTGAAATCAAATTCAGGCAGTGTCGAAAGATTGGCAAAGCCGCTGAGCGAGCTGTAGGAAAAGCCGGTGCGGCTCTTGAAGGGTACGTTGACCTCGACCTTTGCCTCCGCCTCGAGCTCCAGCTCGACTTTGACGTTGACCGTTACCGAAGGAATCGGGGTCGGAACCGGGATCTCTCCCAGAAAAATGGTTCTACTGAATTTCGCCAGCAGGGTGACGTTGATATTGCCGCCGACGTCAAGGATCAAAGAGGTTTCGAAAATATCGTCGCAATAATACAGCTTGAGCGTAACGGTCAAGCCGAGATCGACGCTGCCGGTCACACCGGCGAAATTGTCGCCCGCCTCGGGTCCGAGCGGATAGGACTCGGAAACGGAATACTGCACATCAAAATCCAGTCCTGTCGGAGCTAAGGCTCCCTTTTCTGAGGGAGCTGTCTGCGCAGCAGACTGAGGGTTCTCGCCGCCGGTCGGGGCGTTCTGCGGACGGTCGGATCCGGTATCGATCTTAACATAGTCGAAAACCTCTTCCAACTGGGCTTCGACAGCTGTCACGGTGAGGGCGTCGCCGCTGTACTGTGCCGATCCGACCTTGACAACTTCGTTTTCGCCGTTCATCATAAAGGTGAAGATATCGCCCGTTTGCAGACCGCGGAGGGTATCATCTATATGGGTGAATGAATAGGTATTATCGGAGGTCTTGGCGGGGATATTGACGAATGTAGAGGTCGTGACCGTTCTGACGGCCTCATCAAATACCGCGAAGTTATCCTGAGGGTCATTGTCGAAGTTGACGACGCGCTCTTCGGAGAAATCGTCAGCGGTTTTATCGAGGAACTCCCGATAAGCTCTTGTATAGCGGGCTGATTCGTACTGCTCGCCGATGGGGCTGCAGGTGATATCGAGAACGAATGCGCGCAGATAGAAAAACTCGGGCAGCTCATCACGGAAAGCAACATCATATGAGCTTTCGTTGGCTGAAAAATACTGCGGATACGACGAAGTGATGTACTGCTTGCCCGTTTCGTCATAAATACCGACGATCACAATGCAGCCCTCCTCATGCGTGAGGGTGACGGTCGCGATCGAGCCGTTGAGCGTGACGTCGGTGACGCAGTTAGAACCGGTATTCTGCTTACGGCTGACCGCAGAGGTGAAGATCTCGCCGAGGGAATTATCCGCGCTGAGTTGTGCGGTGCTGTTCGCACCGGTTGCGGGCAGTTCAGCAGGAGCTGACGTCGGCTGAGCCGATACGGGTAAAATTGCAAGGGACAGGGTGAGTAATGCAGTGATCAGGATGATGGACAGGGTTCGCTTGAACATGATTCGCCCTCCTTAGATGGATTATTATCTATTTTAGCATATTTCGGGTTGGAGAGGTGCACAAAATTTTTAGGACGGATTTGGGCAGGATTACGGTGGAATTAGGAATTAGGAATTAGGAATTAGGAATGAGGAGTGAGGAGTGAGGAATGGTAAATTATAGGAATCGGGTTGAGGGCGGAGCCCTCCATTCACTATTCATTATTCATTATTCAATATTCACTATTCACTAATACAGAGCGCGCTTCCCCTCCATACGGAGGACACCTCAATTCAGTGCTTCGCCGGTGGCGCTGAACAGGCGGCGTACCTCGGCGCGCAGGGCGCGGGTGCTGTCATCGCTCAGATCGGGAGAGCGCCTGAGCAGCGCTTCAGCCGCCTCCTGACTTTGGGCGAGGGTCTCGGTATCGGAGAAATCGGCGATCGCAAGCTGCGGCAGACCGTGCTGACGGTTGCCGAAGAAGTCGCCGGGGCCGCGGAGCTTTAAGTCCATATCGGCGATCTCGAACCCGTTATTGGTGCGGCACATTGTCGAAAGCCTCTGCTCGGTATTGTCGCCGGTATGGTCGGACACGAGGATGCAATAGCTCTTATACTCTCCCCTGCCGACGCGTCCGCGCAGCTGGTGGAGGGTGGATAAGCCGAAGCGCTCGGCGTTCTCGATCATCATGACAGTGGCGTTTTTGACGTCGACGCCGACCTCGACGACGGTGGTGGAAACGAGGATGGATATTTCGTTTAAAGAAAATTGAGCCATGACCGCTTCTTTATCCTTCGCCTTCATCTTGCCGTGGAGGATGCCGACGGGATAGTTATGAAACGCGCCCAGCATCAGCTCTGCGGCGTAATCGTTCGCGTTCTGCATCTCTGCGTCGTCGCCCTCCTCGACCAAGGGACAGACAATATATGCCTGTCTGCCCTCGTCGACCTGCTTACGGATAAAATCGAGCGCGCGGTCGCGCTTATCGGATTGGATGTAGAGCGTTTGTATCTCGGTTCTGCCGGGCGGCAGCTCGTCGATCACGGTGATATCCAGATCGCCGTAGATGATCAGTCCGAGGGTGCGCGGGATCGGGGTGGCGGAAAGGACAAGGATATGGGGATGCTCGCCCTTTGCGGCAAGTCGCGCGCGCTGTGCGACGCCGAAACGGTGCTGTTCGTCGGTGATAGCACAGCCGAGCTTATGAAATACGGTGCTCTCGGACACCAATGTATGGGTGCCGATGACGATATCGCTCTCCCCTGCTTCGATCCGCTCGCGCGCCTTGCGCTTGGTCGCGGGGGTCATGGAGCCGGTAAGCAGTTCTATTCTTATACCTGTACCGTTGAACATTTTGGAAAAGGTCTCGAAATGCTGTTGCGCTAAGATCTCGGTAGGCGCCATAAACGCCGCCTGATAGCCGTTTTTGACACAATTATAGCAGACCGCGGCGCATACGGCGGTCTTGCCGGAGCCGACGTCGCCCTGGATCAGACGATTCATCGGGGAGGTTTTATTCTTCATATCGTTGACGCAGTCGATCACGGCTCGTTTTTGAGCGTTCGTCAGCTCAAACGGCAGTTTTGCGGTGAACTCCGGCGTATGATCGAACGGCATCCGGATCGACGTATGCTCGCGGGAGCGGGACTTCATCAGCCGCATACCGAGATTCAGAACTAATAATTCCTCAAATACCAGTCGGCGGCGGGCGCGTTCCATCGCGGAAAGATCCGCCGGAAAATGAATATTGTGCAGGGCGAAATCGAGATCACAGAGGCGATAGCGCGAAAGCAGCTCTTCCGGCAGAGGATCGCGGATCGTCTCGGGCAGCATCGAAAGCGCCTCTTTGACCGCCTTGACGACCACACGGTTGTTCAAGCCTGCGGTGAGGTTATAAACCGGCGTGATGCTGTCGGCAGTCTTTACCGCAGAGAACTCGGGAGCGGTCATCTGGTAGCCGTATTTATCCTGCTGCGCCCTGCCCATAAAGCAGTATTCCTCGCCGTAGCGAAGCATGGAGTCGATATAGCGGTTGTTGAAAAAAACAAGGCTCATATAGCCGCTGTCGTCGCAGACGGTCGCCTTGCTCATCAACCTGCCGCCGGAGATACGGACGGTGCTGACGGCGGCAGCAAGGCGCGCACGGATCACGACCCGCTCGCCGTGCCGCACCTCGGATATGGGCGTTACGTCAGCCCAGTTATCGTAGGCGCGCGGATAGTAGGAGATCAGATCGCCGACGGAGGATACGCCGAGCTTTTTGAAAAGCGCGGCTTTTTTTTCGCCGATCCCTTTTATTTTTGTGATAGGAATATCGTATAGGCTCATAAGCAAATCAATCGGTTCGGATGAAATATAATGCTTCTCTTTTTAAGATCGCATCGGAATGGCTGTAAAAAAAGTGAAAGGCTGCCAAATGACAGCCTTTGGTGTTTATTCTACGCTGATGATGTAGTAATAGATCGGCTGATCGCCCTTGATATAGGTGATATCGACCTGATCGGAGAACCGGTCTTCCAGCATCTCGACCGCTTCGGAGGCTTCTTCCTCAGAAACGCCCTCGCCGGAGATCAGGGTGACAAAGGACATATCCTTGTCGATCATGGACTTGGCGAGCTTTAAGAGCGCCTTGTTCGGGCTGGAGGAGGTAACGGTCAGCTTGCCGTTATCCAGACCGATGATCTCGCCCTCTTTGATCTTCATGTAGCCGAACTCGGAATCACGAGCGGCAAAGGTGATCTGACCGGTGGAGACGTTCTTCGCGGCGTTCATCATGTTCTCGACATTTGTCTCGACGTCGCTGTCGGGATCGAATACCAGCATCGCGGACAAGCCCTGCGGAATGGTGCGGGTCGGTACGATGATGACCTGTCTGTCCTCGGCGAGCGCAACGGTCTGCTGAGCCGCCATGATGATGTTCTTATTGTTGGGAAGAACGAATACCTTTTTAGCGGGGGTCGCCATAACGGCGGCATAGATATCGTCGGTAGAGGGGTTCATGCTCTGACCGCCGGAAACGACGTTCAGACAGCCGAGCTCGTTGAAGAGGTTGGATAAGCCTTCGCCCGCGGCGACAGCAACAAAGCCGTATTCTTCAACAGGAGCGGCAAAGGTGGGTTCCTCAGCCTTTGCGGCAGCCTTCTCCTTGGCTTTTTCATTCTCAGCCTTGGCGTTCTCATGCTGTTCGCGCATATTCTCGACCTTGACGGTGAGCAAGGATCCGTAGGTCAGACCCTTTTGCAGCGCGTCGCCGGGCTGCTCGGTATGGACGTGAACCTTGATGATCTCGTCGTCAGCGACGGTCACGACGCAATCGCCGATGGTCTCAAGGAACATTCTCAATTCATTGGGGTCGGTGTCGATCTCAGGATCTCTGCCGACGATAAACTCGGTGCAATAGGTGAAGTTGATGACCTCGTCAAACTCAGCTGCAGCGGAACGGAAGAAATCGTCGGAGGTATCGGTGCCGACGCCTTCATTCTCTTCTTCAAACTCGACGACGACGCCGTCGCGGATCACGGAAAGCATACCCTCGAAGATGGTGAGGATGCCCTTGCCGCCGGCATCGACAACGCCCGCCTTCTTCAGAACGGGGAGCATCTTGGGAGTCAGCTCGAGCGCCTCGGCTGATGCGTCACAGACGATCTCCCACAGAACGGCGGGATCGTCCTCGGTCTCGAGCGCCTCAAGACCCGCCTCGTAACCCATGCGGGCTACGGTCAGGATGGTGCCCTCGGTCGGCTTGGTGACAGCGTTATACGCCGCCTCAACGCCGAGTCCCAGCGCACGGATCATATCCTCGCCGGAAGCCTCCGTCTTGCCCTCAAGTCCCTTGGAAATGCCGCGGAACAAAAGAGAAGTGATAACGCCGGAGTTGCCGCGCGCACCGCGCAGCATGGCAGAAGCGGTTTTCTGAGCGACGGAAGCAACATCGGAAGCATCAAAATCAGCCAGTGCATCTGCCGCCGCAACGATCGTCATCGACATATTGGTACCGGTATCTCCGTCCGGAACAGGGAAAATGTTCAGGTCGTTGATGCGCGCCTTGATGGAAAGAATATTATTGGCGCCGGAGATGACCGCCTGTTTTAAAGTTTCACCGTTTATCATGGTAAACACTTCCTTTGCGTTAATCATAATTACAGAATTAACTATATTATACACCAATAGTTACAATTTCGCAACCTTTTTTCTATACAAAAAAATGAAATAAAATACAATTATCTTAGTTCATATGACGTAGCAGAGATACATTTGCCGGTCGCGGTGTCGATATCGAAGAGGGTGCAGTTCATTTTGCAGGCGCTTTTTTCGTATTCAAAGCGCGCGGGCAGCTTGGTCATGAAACGATTGATGATGATCTCTTTTTTGACGCCCAAGACAGAATCGATCGGGCCGGTCATGCCGAGATCCGTGATATAGCCCGTGCCGCCCGGCAGCACCTCGGCGTCGGCGGTCATCACATGGGTATGGGTGCCGAAAACAGCGCTGACCTTGCCGTCAAGATACAAGCCCATCGCGCGCTTTTCGCTGGTCGCTTCGGCATGGAAGTCGATCAGGACGATCTTTGACTCGACGGTCGGGAGCAGGCGCTCGATCTCAAGGAAGGGGTTGTCGAGGTGGGTATCGATCCCCTCCTGCCCCATCAGGTTGATGACCGTGACCTGTGTATAGCCCATATCGACGGTGCAAAAGCCCCTGCCGGGGGTGGACGCCGCAGGATAGTTCATCGGGCGGATGATATACGGCTTTTCGTCAAGATAGGGATAGACCTCGGAGCGGCGGAAGCTGTGGTTGCCGAGGGTGATCACATCTGCGCCGGAGGTGAAGATATGGTCGGCGGAGCGGGGCGTGATCCCGTTGCCGTCGGCTGAATTCTCACCGTTGCAGATGGTAAGATCGACCTTATGGAGTTTTTTGAAGGCGGGCAAATGGCTGCGTAAGAAGTCGCATCCCGCGGATCCGACTACGTCGCCGATACATAAAATACGCACATTCATCATCTTTCTGTCATTTAGTCAGTAATGCATTATAGCACAACCGGCGAAAAAAGACAATATGCTGTGCTGGAGTAAGGCTATTTTTCTACGCCGATCTTTTCCTGATAGGCGATATCCTCACGGCAGGTGTAGTCGACGCACAGGGTATAGCCGTCGGAGGATGCAAGAAAACGGAAATCCCGCGAAGTCACCTTGCAATCGGCAAGCGTGAACACCTCATACAAATGCGCTTCTTTTAGCAATAATTCTTTTGCAGAATTATTATCCAATACCTTTTCCCGCTGCTCGATCGCATAGAGCCGCCGAGTTTTGAGGGCGACGGGCAGAGTAACGCCCAGCGGCGCGGGGGATTCCGCCGTCTCGTCGCTGAGCACGCCGACGGTATGGACGCCGCCGACAGACAGCGGCAGCGTCAAGCCGAAAACAGACGCGGCGTATCGCTCGTTGACCTCGCCGGTCGGCGCGCTGAGAGTCACGGTCTTAGGCAGGCGAAAACGCGCCTGATGCAAAGTTTGTGCGATCACACGCGCCTTGGAATGTACCAGACGCACGCCGCCCCGCTGATCTTCCAGCACGCCGGTCACGATCACCTGACCGGCGACGACGCCGGAGCCTTCTTTGACGGTCGTTTTGCCCTGCTCGGCGTCGATATGCAGGATCGTGCCGTCACGGACGGCCTTGACGTTGCAGGGCGCTTTGAGGTCTTCTACCGTCGGAGAAGGAGTCTCTTCCTTGATCTCGACGCTCGCATAGGAGCCATTCATATTGATCGCCATCCATCCGATCCGGCTGTCGCGCAGCATCAAGTCCCGCGACGCGCCCGAGGTATCGACGGCGGGCTTGAACGCGCCGACATAGATCCCGCTTTCGGCAAGCATGGAACGCATTTCGCTCTCGCTGATCTTCTCCAAGCCGGTCACGTCGATGCTCCATACAAACAGGGACATCACGAACACGGTCAAAACGAACGCCGCCGATCCGAAAACCAAGCCCATACGGTCGTTGTAGCGCCGCATCAGCACCGGAACACCGTGACGCCCGATGATCTTCAGCCGGACGCCTGAGCCGCGTGCATAGCGCCTGACACGGCGATAGTCGCGCATATACATACAGGCGGTCAGGGAACCGTCGCTTCTGGTGACACGCCACAGGCGCAGCTTGTTTTTGAGCGCGATATTGATGAAGCGCTCGGGGAATCTGCCGCTGACGGCAAATACGACATAACCTCTGAACCATCTCAAAAAACCGAGTAACATAGGCGCCCTCCTATACAGCGAATTCGACGCCGGTGATGAACCCGTCGATAATCAGTGCGGAATCGGAGATACAGCGCAGGTTCAGTGCGCGTCCGTTCAGGGTCACGATCATGCAGGAGGTATTGACGCGCACACAGTCGGTCGAATATTCCAGCACGCCGCGGCTGCCCTCGATCACGACCTCGCGGTTGCCGCTGAACTCGATACAGGGAGCGTCGCTGACGGGAGGAAGTTCAAACAGGCGGCGTTTCTTTTGTTTTTCATGATTTGACATAAGATCACCTGTATATGTTATGAAGCGGTCGGCATATATATTATCGGTGATCGTGTGAACGCAAAAGAATTATTCTATAAGAGAAATATAATCA
>CACZAW010000004.1 GCA_902779225.1 uncultured Ruminococcus sp.
TTTTATATTCGCTTTTTTCGTTTCGACACATTCAAATCCCGTAGCTTCCGATATCCAATCGGCGTATTTTTTTGTAGCACCGTATTTGGATTGATAAAGTATAATACCTTTCATAATTCTGCGCTCCTATATTTTCCGATTTGTCTTTTTGTAATTATATCATTTCAGTCTGATTTTGTCTATAACCCAAATAAAACAGGCAACCTCATATAAGGCTGCCTGCGATTGCCATAATAGTAAATGCGATAAATCAGAATTTGATAATGGAATCTAAAATGATTTATTAAAATCAATCACTATTTTTTGACATAATATCTTTTATAGTATCGCAATAAACCTTTGGGTTATCCATAAACATACTGTGACCTGCATTTTCAATCCAATAAAAGGCTTTGTCAGGTGCTTCTATACTTTCATAATAAGCCTCTGCATCTTTCTGACAAACAGCATAATCACCCTTGCCGGCAAGATAATATACAGGCACATTATAGGTTTTTGAAAGCGTATCAATATCAAATCCAAAGAAAGCATACTCCATAATTTCCTTGTTCTGAGCAAAGAATTTTTCTGTATTCATTTGTGACATAAACCATTTCATATCATCAAAATTCATATCCGGAGAAGTAATGCCTGTAATCATTTGAGAAAGTCCCGACATTTCGCCTTCACAGGCAATGTACTTTGAGGTTATTGAAACAAGCTGACCAAGGTCATCAAGGGACATATCATTATATTCTTTAACCTTGCTCATTTTGTTGATAAGGTTTGTAAGTTTTTGCTCATCCTCTGTTCCTTTGATTGCATCTTTTTCAAGAGCCGTTCGGGCGGCGTTCAGCTTGTTTTCATAGAGATTTGTAATCTGACTTATACCGATATAACAGATTGCATTTTCAGGATGTTTCTGTATATAGATACTGCCTATTACAGTTCCCCAGGAATGTCCTGCAATTATTACTTTTTCCTTGCCAAAGCGTTCTTTTGCATACTCAACGATTTTATTCAGGTCATCAACAAGCAGGTCTATGTTAGAATTTGCATCGCAGTTATTTGCATAATAAGTTCTGCCGCATCCACGCTGGTCATAGTTGATAATAGTAAGCTCAGATTCAAGTTCCCTCTGATAATAAGCGGATACATATCCCATAGGACTTGCAGGACCCCCGTGTATAAAAATCATAACGGGATTTTTGGTATTTTTTCCACGAATCTGAACGTACTGTTTCATTCCGTCTATGTCTATGTAAGTAGATTCCTGAATACCGGTTTTGGTATCAATTTTGTTTTTATCGCTGTTTATCAAGCGTGAAACAAAAACTGACAGTACCGTAAGCACAATAACTGCGGTAATTATAATTAACACAATAAGCATAATTTTTTTAAGTTTCCTTTTCATAATTCCATTCTTTCTGCAAATAAACAATAACTGCGGTAATTATAATTAACACAATAAGCATAATTTTTTTAAGTTTCCTTTTCATAATTCCATTCTTTCTGCAAATAAACTAAAAATGTCTGTTTTAAATCACGATTTATCTTTCTATCATTATATCATTTCTGCCTGATTTTGTCTATCCGTCTAACAAAAAAAGACCTTGATGAAAACGAATCCATCAAGGTCAAATTCATTAAAATATGCGATTGATTTTACTCTGCACAACTTTCTGCACCGTTTGGCGTAAGTTTGGCGTAAATGGCGTAAATCCGAGACATCGCAACTCTCAAAACCCGCATAAACACTGGGGTTTTGGGGTATTACTTATCCAAGGATTTCATTGTCGGGAAGAGCAGGACGTCGCGGATGGCGGGGCTGTTGGTTAAGATCATGACCAGACGGTCGATGCCGTAGCCGATGCCGCCTGTGGGGGGCATGCCGATCTCGAGCGCGTTGAGGAAGTCTTCGTCGGTGGTATTGGCTTCGTCGTCGCCCTTCGCGAGCAGCGCCTCCTGCGCCTTGAAGCGCTCGCGCTGGTCGATCGGGTCGTTGAGCTCAGAGTAGGCGTTAGCCATCTCCCAGCCGTTGATGAACAGCTCGAAACGCTCGACATACTCGGGAGCATCGGGCTTTTTCTTAGTCAGCGGAGAGATCTCGATCGGGTGATCCATGACAAAGGTCGGCTGGATCAGGTGATGCTCAACGTGCTCTTCAAAGATCAGGCTGAGGATATCGCCCTTTTCGTGGCGATCCTCATACTCGACATGGAGCTTGTCCGCGATCTTACGCGCATCGGCGATATCCTTGACGTCGTTCCAGTCGATCGTCGTGTACTTTTTGACAAGGTCGATCATCGTCGCACGCTCAAAGGGCTTAGAAAAGTCGATGGTATGCTCGCCGTAGGTGACGACAGGGGTACCGTTGACCTCCTCGGCGACATGGCGATACATCGCCTCGGTCAGATCCATCATGCCGTGATAGTCGGTGTACGCCTGATACAGCTCCATCAGGGTGAACTCGGGATTATGGCGGGTGTCCAGTCCCTCGTTGCGGAAGACTCTGCCGATCTCATAGACGCGCTCAAGGCCGCCGACGATCAGGCGCTTTAAATACAGCTCGAGCGAAATGCGGAGCTTTAAGTCCTCGTCAAGCGCGTTGAAATGGGTCTCGAAGGGACGCGCAGCGGCGCCGCCTGCGTTCTGTACCAGCATGGGAGTCTCAACCTCCATAAAGCCGCGGTCATCGAGGAAGCGGCGGATGGAGGCGATAATCTTGGAGCGCTTGATAAAGGTCTCCTTGACCTCGGCGTTCATGATCAGATCGGTATAGCGCTGGCGATAGCGGGTATCGGTATCGGTCAGACCGTGGTATTTTTCAGGAAGGGTCTGCAGGGACTTGGAAAGGAGCGTGACCTCGGACGCGTGGATAGAGATCTCGCCTGTCTTGGTCTTGAAAACCTCGCCCTTGACGCCGATGATATCGCCGACGTCGTATTTTTTGAAGTCCATATAGGGCTCTACGCCGATCACATCGCGGGCGACGTATGCCTGGATGCTGCCCTTTAAGTCCTGAATATTGCAGAAGGACGCCTTACCCATCACGCGCTTGAACATCATGCGTCCGGCGACGGATACGGTCTTACCCTCCAGCTCGTCATAATTCGCCTTGATATCGGCGGAATGATGGGTCTGGTCGTATTTTGTGATGACAAAGGGATCCTTGCCCGCCGCCTGAAGGAGAGCGAGCTTGTCGCGCCTGAGTCGTAAGATTTCATTTAAGTTCTGTTCCATAATTACCTCTTATTGATGCTTGCCGCAGAAGCGATTCAGCGGGAGATATCCAGTACCTTGAAGCCGAATACGCCGGCGGGCGTCTCGACCTCGACAACATCGCCGACAGAATGACCGAGCAGCGCCATGCCGACGGGAGATTCGTCAGAGATCTTGCCCTGTGAAGGGTTGGACTCATTGGAGCCGACGATCTTATACTCCATCTCGCGGCCGAGGGTGATGTTCTCGAGCTTTACCTTGGAGCCGATATGGATATGCTCGTTGTTGATGGCGTCTTCATCTATGATCACGGCGTTTTTGAGGGTCGCCTCGATGGTGACGATGCGCGCTTCGAGGATCGCCTGCTCATTTTTAGCGTCGTCATACTCGCTGTTCTCGGAAAGGTCGCCGTAAGAACGTGCTACCTTGATCTTTTCCGCTATTTCTTTTCTTTTTTCGCCTTTTAAGTAATCGAGCTCTTCTTCGAGCTGCTTTAAACCTTCGGCGGTTACCATTACCTGTTTCGCCATTATTGTGTTTCCTTTCATTTGTTAGTCGTGGGTATTCGCATACAGTGTATATTATATTCCTTTTGAGGTGTGATGTCAAGCAGAAAGGTTGGGCGCTTTGCACTGTTGCGGCAGCCCCGCAGTCACCGCGCCGTGATAGCTCCCGCTGCCGACGGGAGCCTGCTCCAGCCGCTTTTTGAGCAGTTCGATCAGGCTTTGGCGGGTGTGTATCGTCACGCCGTCCGTACAGCGGCGAAAGATCGAAGAGCCGAGCTCGTGCGCGCCCGCGAGTGCATACATGGCGGAGGCAAAATACATATCGTCGAGATAGTCGGGCTTCACGGCGCTGTATTTTTCTGGCAGCTCGATGCTGTAGCCGCTGATGACCGGAGTGTTCTGGGCGACGGTCGGCACAGACGCCGAGAGGATCACCGCGTCAGCAGCACAGTGCAGATCGCGCATCAGCGGCGCGGGAGCGATGATCAGGTCGGCTGTTTTCAGCGGGCTGTCGGTTTTGCTGACCGTAATGACCGCTCCCCTTTCCTCCAGCAGCCGATCCGCCTCGCTCAGATACAGCCGCGGATTTTTGGTGACCACGGTCACGCGGTCGGTCTCTTCCGCCAAATATGCGCACAGTCCCGCGCTCTCGCCCGTATCGTCGATCAATGCGGTACTGACATGATCTGCTTTGCTGTTGCGCAGCAGGAACAGCGCCGCGTTCTCGCACAGGCGCAGATTCAGCTCGTTGGATTCAAAGCGACGATAGCCGCGCTCAGCGGGGAGCTGCGTCCCCTCGCGGCACAGGATCCTGCTTCGGTGACCGCTGATAAATCGGTCGACACTCGTCCAGTTTATATGTCCGCGATAGCGCTCATAGGTGATGCTTTTCAGAGCGACCGCGTCGCAGTACAGATGCTCGATGCGGATACGGTTGCGGCGAAACAGATTGAAGATGGCTTTCGGCCCCGTGGCGGTATAGTCTGCCGGATAAAACGCGGTAATCATAAAAATCCCTCCGCATCATCTTATGCGAAGGGACAACGGTTTATGTTTACGGAATCAGGACGTCTATCGGATACAGATTGCGAACGATCGCAAAGACGATCAGGATCCCGATGGCGATATAAATCAAGATGTTCTCGAACTTGTTCAGCTTTGCAGAGCCGTACCGCAGATACTTGTAGGCATGATACAGCGCCATGATCAGCGCGATCGGCAGCATACAGAATATCACGCAGTTGGATGAGAACGCCTCGGCGATCTCAAAGCGCGCAAGATGGAAGAACATCCGACTGATACCGCAGCCGGGACAATAGATATGGAGAAACTGATAAAAGGGACAAAACACGGTCAGCCCCGTCAGTCGGTGGACGATGATATAAATAAAGCCTATGGCCAAAATGATGGCCGTAGGCTTTATGATTCTGATCAGTCTTTTTTGCATCAATCAGGCAGTCTGCTGGGTGTCGGGGAACTTGTTCAGAGTGTCCTGCATCAAAGCATACGCAACGATCGACAGACCGAAGATGCTGAGCACCAAATAAACGATGCTTCTGCTGCCGGTCGGGATGCCTCTCATGGTGCAAGCCTTGTCGAGCTTCTCGCCCATCTTATACGCCCAATACAGGCCGTAGATACAGCAGGTAACGATCGTCAGAATAACCGCTACGCCGCCGGACGGAGAGACAGGCTCCTGCGCGGCATTATTAATATCTTCATGAAGAACGATGAACCAATAGATACCGAAAATACCGCAGGTGACGATTGTCAGAAGAATATAAATTGCAATGTTTCTGGATGTCATATCGACTTCTCCTTTCAATTAGTGGACACAGTATAGCACAAAAAAGATTTTCTGTCAAATAGTATCAAAAAGCGCTGCAAAGACAGACAAAATGCGGTACAGCCGTAGCTGTACCGCATGGATAGACAGATTCTGTTATCAGAACAGGCTCAGCGGATCGGTCTTGACGCCGCCGATACGCAGCTCAAAATGGAGGTGGGGGCCTGTCGACCATCCGGAGGAACCGACATAGCCGATCAGCTGACCCGCCGAAACGTGCTCGCCGGTGCCGACCGCAGTGCTGGTCATATGACCGTAGATGGTCTCGTAGCCGTTATCATGGAGGATCCAGATAAAGTTGCCGTAACCGCCGCCGCAGCTGCACCAGTTGCCGCCCGCACTGACATGGGGGCAGGAGTTGTTAGACGAAACGACCGTACCGGAATTTGCCGCATAGATCGGGGTGCCCATGCTGGCGCCGATATCGATACCGCCGTGCTGCTCGTAGGAGCGCGATTCGTTAAACTGCGAGGTCAGCGTATAGGCGCCCGGCGTCGGCCATACCCAGCCGCTGCCGGCATTGATCTGCTTCGGTGCGCTCGGATCTTCGTAGGAGCC
Organism: uncultured Ruminococcus sp.; assembly: GCA_902779225.1. Lineage (GTDB taxonomy): Bacteria > Bacillota > Clostridia > Oscillospirales > Acutalibacteraceae > Ruminococcoides. The sequence continues at coordinate 6,112 of CACZAW010000004.1, forward strand.
GCCGCTCTCTTCGGTGGAACCGCCGCTCTCTTCGGAATTGTTCTGCTGCTGCGCCGCTTCGGCTTCCGCCGCTCTGCGGGCTGCTTCTGCCTGCTGCTGCGCCAACAGCTCACGCTGCTTGCGGTAATACTCCTGGATCTCGGAGCTTAAACCGTTGAGCTCTTCTTCGCTCAGCGAGAGATTCATCTCGGTTTCGTCGACCTTATTCTGCAGGCTCGCGAGCGTCTCCTTGTTTTCTTCAAGGATCACGTTCAGCTCATCCTGCTTGGTCTCGAGCGTCTGTTTCTCATCTTCAAGATCGGATTTGTCCTGTTCCAGCGCAGCCTTCTGATCGGAGATCGCGTCGAGCTGCTTCTGGATCTTATTGATCAGCTCCTCGTCATGGTTGCTGACATACTGAACCAGCTGGAGCTTATCGAGAAAGTCGGAGAAATCCTTTGCGCCGAGGATGACCTCGAGCGAGCTGACTTCGCCGGCGATATAGATCGCCTTCAGACGCTCGCGCAGTACATCCATATTGGCTTCGATCTGCTTATTCTTCTTATCGATCTGCGCCTGCTTGCTGTTGATATCCTTTTCGATTTTTACGATATTGCTGTAGCAGGTACGGATATCGGTCGAGACGGATTCGAGCTGTTCGTTAATCTTATCGATCTCGCCCTGCTGAGCGTCGACCTCGCCCTTTTGCTGTTCGAGCTTTTCCTTTTCCTGCTCCTGCTTTTGTTCCAATTCAGCCTTACGTTTTTCCAGATCGCTGATATCGCTGGCGGATACCGCGACAACGCCGACGACCAGAACGATCGCCGCCATAACGGCTGATAAAATCTTTTTCATCATAGGCATACTCCTTTACTTGAGTAAACTTTCGTCGTTACCAACCGAGGATCTCGTTGCCCTCGCGCTTGAGGAATCTGCTGATAGAGAGCAGCGATCCCAGAATACCGACCACAACGCCCGCTGCGGCAAATGCGCCGGCTACATACCAGATGATATCGGTGAACGGCGTGATCTTGAACGGCAGAACGTCCTTGAGCGCGGCGGTAAGCGCGTTGCTCAGCAGGAACAGAATCGCTACCGAGACGATCGCCGAGATCAGACCGATGACCGCACCCTCGATGATAAAGGGGATACGGACGAAGGTGTTGGTCGCGCCGACGGATTTCATGATCGAAATCTCAAAGCGGTGCGAGAACATCGTCATGCGGATGGTGTTTGCGATAATAAACAGGGAGATGACCGCCAGCGCCAGAATGATCCAGAAGCTCATCATGGTGATCAGCGTAGACAGGGTGGTCAGCTTTTGCGCCAGCTCACGGTGGGAGTTGACGGAAGCGACGCCGCCCAGCTCTTCGCCGTTGCGGATCAGCTTGACCTGTTTTAGCTCTTCGACGACCTTATCATACTGGTCGACGTTTTGCATGGTTTCGGCGTCGACGGTGATGGTGTAAGAATACGGGAAGGGATTGCCCTTACCGGTCATGTTGGCGAAGATCTCGTCGCCGAGCTGCTCGCGATAACCTTCCATCGCCTCGTCCTTTTCGATCAGCTGTACGTCGATAACATGATCGACCGCCAGAAGATCCTGACCGATAGCGACCGCATGGAGATGATCCATATCGTCGTCAAGGAACACCTTGGTGACGTTGGAGTCGCTGACAGAATCGACGCTGTTGGTGACGTTGACCGTCAGCCAGACGGCAGAGCCCGTCAATACCAGACAGGATACCAGTACGCCGATGGACGCGATACTCATCATGCGGTTATTAAACAGATTTTTAAAGCCCTCTTTTACAAGGTACCCAAAACTACTCATATTATCCCTCCGTCAGATCGCGATGTATTCTTCATCTGCCGAGTCGGCAACTACTCTGCCGTCTTCGATGTTGATCACGCGCTTGCCGAAGCTCTTGACCAGCTCGTGCTCGTGGGTAACGACCAGAACGGTAGTGCCGCGCTTGTTGATCTCTGACAGAAGCTCGATGATCTCATAGCTCATCTCCGGGTCGACGTTACCGGTCGGCTCGTCGGCGATGATCATAGAGGGGTTGTTGACCAGCGCGCGCGCCAAGGCTACGCGCTGCTGCTCGCCGCCGGACAGCTCGTTGGGGTGATCGTGCGCCTTGTCGGACAGTCCGACCAGATCGAGGATATAGGGCACGCGCTTTTTGATGGTGCTGCTCTTTTTGCCGACGCAGCGCATCGCAAATGCGACGTTATCATAGACGGTCATCTTGGAGATCAGACGGAAGTCCTGAAACACGATGCCCATCGTACGTCTGAGATACGGCACCTTGCGGCGGCTGATACGTTCGAGGAACATATCGTTGACGATGATCGAGCCGGAGGTCGGCTGTTCCTCGCGCATGATCAGCTTTAAGAAGGTACTTTTGCCTGCGCCGGACGCGCCGACGATAAAGACGAATTCGCCCTTGGCGATACTCAGGCTGACGTCATCCAGCGCGTGAGCGCCGTTTGAAGCATAAACCTTCGATACATTTTGAAATTCTATCATACTATCATTCCTTTTAGGGAGTGAGCCTTTCCCCGGAGGGAAGCCTTATATCAATACTTCGTGGGCTGAGAGGTCAGGTACTTCTTGACCATCAGCGCTACTTTGAATACGATCGCATCTTCAAACTCTCTGAGGTCGAGACCGGTCAGCTTCTTGATCTTTTCAAGACGGTAGACCAGCGTGTTGCGGTGTACAAAGAGCTTGCGGGAGGTCTCGGAAACATTCAGGTTGTTTTCAAAGAACTTCTGGATCGTGAACAGGGTCTCCTGATCGAGGGTGTCGATGGAGCCGCGCTTGAACACTTCCTTCAAGAACATATCGCAGAGAGTGGTCGGCAGCTGGTAAACCAGACGGGCGATGCCGAGGTTGTCGTAGCTGACGATGGTGCGCTCGGTGTCGAATACCTTTCCGACCTCGAGGGATACCTGCGCCTCTTTAAAGGAATGTGCCAGATCCTTGATGCCGACGACGGTGGTGCCGATACCGACGACACAGTGCGTATAGAACTCGGTCGAGAGAGTGTCGACGATGGAGCCGGCGAGCTTTTCGAGATCCTTGGAGGAAATGCCCTGACGGATCTCTTTGACCAGCGCGATCTCGGTCTCATTGATGTTGATGACAAAATCCTTGGTCTTGTCCGGGAACAGGTTCTGGACAACGTCGAATGCGGATACGTCGGTCTTGGAGGTGATCTTGATCAGCATGACGACGCGGCTGACCTCGGCGTTGAAGCGCAGCTCACGCGCCTTCAGATAGATATCGCCGGGAAGGATGTTGTCGAGTATGACGTTCTTGATGAAATTGGAGCGGTCGTACTTTTCGTCATAATACTGCTTGATCGACGAAAGCGATACCGCAAGGAGCTGCGCGTATTTTTGGGCGATCTCGTCGCTGCCCGATACAAATACCGCATACTCAGCTCTGGATGAAGAACCGAATGATTTGAATGTATGGCCGTTGATCACGAAGGGAACCGTCGCCGAGAGCGTCTCGGCGTTGATGCTTTCATTAACCTCGCCGATCCTGCCGAGTTCCGAACAGGCGATAACGACCGCGGTCTCATCTACAACTCCGATGGTTCTGTCGATGGCGTCTTTCATCTGATGGATGACGCCCTGGAATAATCTGTTGGACATATTGCTCCTCCGTTAAAAAATAGTCAAAATACCGAACGATTTGGTGATTTACATAAAGAAGCCACCTATCTCATATACATTTTACACAAAAGCCGCGAAAAATGCAACCTTTTTTTGAAAACTTCTTGTGCTTTTTTCATATCAAAATGAAAAAACAGGTCATATTATTCATAATGATTGCACAATAGTAATATTTTGCGGTAAAAGAATAAAAAGATGTTCGGGGTGAAAAATGCGATAAAATCGCGGTTTTTTGGCTTTCGGACGCAGATATGCCCTCACAGCTTTGGATTATATGACAAAAATACAGCCCTGATATTACAATTTTGAAAATTTTTTGTGAACACGGGGTCGAATTGTGGATGGAGGATGCTTTGACCACAAGATATAGAAAAACAAAAATCCCCCGACCGGAGTCGGGGGACAACAAAAATGCTGTTAAGACATTAGTTGGTGATTGTCATTTCTGTCTCTTTGTCGAAGATGTGGATCTTATCGAGCTCGAATGCTACGTCAATGTAGTCGCCGGGCTGAGCGGTGGAGGTGGGCTCTACGCGAGCGGTCACCTGATTGCCGCCGATGCTGACATACAGATAGATCTCAGCGCCCATCAGCTCGGTTACGACAACGTTGGCATTGATGATGCCGTTGCCGTCTACGCACTTCTCGAGGAACTCGGGCTCGTCGTGAACGTGCTCGGGACGGATACCGAAGCGAACTTCCTTGCCGACGTAGGGCTCGAGGCAGCCGTTCTTGTTCTTGCTCTCGGGCAGATATACGGTGTACTCGTCAAACTTGAGGGCAAACTTGCCGCCGTCCTTGACGAGGACAGCATCGAGGAAGTTCATCTGCGGGGAGCCGATGAAGCCGGCTACGAACTCGTTGCAGGGGAGATCATACAGATGCTGAGGAGTATCGACCTGCTGGATGAAGCCGTCCTTCATAACAACGATACGGGTACCCATCGTCATAGCCTCTGTCTGGTCATGGGTAACGTAGATAAAGGTGGTGCCCAGTCTCTGATACAGCTTGGAGATCTCGGTTCTCATGTTAGCACGGAGTTTCGCATCCAGATTGGAGAGCGGCTCGTCGAGAAGGAATACCTTAGGATCACGGACGATCGCACGACCCAGCGCAACACGCTGTCTCTGACCGCCGGAGAGAGCCTTCGGCTTTCTGTCGAGGTACTGTTCGATACCGAGGATACGGGCAGCTTCGGAAACGCGCGCCTTGATCTCTTCCTTCGGCATCTTGCGCAGCTTCAGACCGAACGCCATGTTGTCATATACGGTCATATGGGGATACAGCGCATAGTTCTGGAAAACCATCGCGATATCTCTGTCCTTAGGAGCGACGTCGTTGCAGAGCTTGTCACCGATGTACAGCTCACCCTTGGAGATATCTTCAAGACCCGCGATCATACGGAGAGTGGTGGACTTACCGCAGCCGGAAGGACCGACCAGAATGATAAATTCCTTATCCTCGATCTCGAGGTTAAAGTCGGTTACTGCGACTACGCCGCCGTCGTAAATTTTGTAAACGTGTTGTAATGATACATTTGCCATTAGAAAACCTCCATTATAATCCAATCTGTCACACTTGTGATAGTACAGATATAATATAGCACAATTTAACAGGCAATACCACTTATTTTTTCACTAAATATTCGTGTCAAAATTTAGACAATATCCCAAGGGTGGCAAAAATGGGTGTCCGTTTTTAGGCGAAATTTACAAGGAATCCGGGAAAAATTCGAAAAAATGACAGCTTTTCATGTGCATTTTTAAGCATTTAAGCGGATTCGGAGCCGCTGATCCTCTCCTATTTGTCCATTTTTATGCAAAAAAGGCGCCGCTATCGGTGATTTGAACGACAGCGGCGGCATATTTTTGTGCAATTTAGCAAGGCGGCTGATCAAAAACCAACGCGAGCTCTTCCTTCGAAAGCGGGCGAACCTCGCCTTTTGCAAGAGAAGGGTCGAGATCCAACGCGCCGATACGGATGCGCTCCAACGCCGTGACCCTGTATCCCAGCGCGGCAAACATCCGCTTGACCTGATGGTACTTGCCCTCATGGATCGTCACCTCGACGCGGCAGTCGTCCGATATGACGGCGACGCCGGGCTTGCAGACGGTTCCGTCGGCAAGGGCGATCCCCGCGGCGAACGCCTCCGGCACCGACTTGTCCGGCGCGCGGTCGAGGGTCGCGAGATAGGTTTTGTCCACGTGCTTTTTGGGAGAGAGCATCCGGTGGGCGAAATCGCCGTCGTCGGTCAGAATCAGCAGCCCGGTGGTATCCTTATCGAGCCTGCCGGCGGGGAAAATGCCGTCGCGGCGCAGCTCGGCGGGAAGCAGATCGAGCACGGTGCGCTCGGTTTGATCCTCGGTCGCGGACACGACGCCCTCGGGCTTATTCATCATATAATAGACGTATCTGCGGTAGGTCACGGGACTGCCGTCCAGCGCGATACGGTCGGCGTCGGGATCGACCTTGGCGTCTGTTGCGCGGCAAAGCGCGCCGTTGACGGTCACGCGTTTATCGCGGATCGCTCTGGCGGCGTCCTTGCGGCTCAGATTCGTTTGTGAAGAAATCAATTTATCCAGTCGTTCTTTCATGTCGGAATAACATCGCGCGGCTGTGCCGCACGAACGGGCGGGTCAAGACCCGCCCCTACGAGGGTGTATGGTTCGGCTGAAACAGGGGTTGGGGATCGGAGCCCTGCTGCGGAGAACAGATATCCGCGGCAATAATGCGGTCATCCGCAATCAGGACGGTCACCTGATCGTTGCTGTCCGTCAGGGCATAAACGAGCTTGCGTGCAGGCTTGCCCTTATACCGGCGTAGGTCAAAGCCCTGCTGCTTTTGCAGATCGTTATAGGCTGTATAGACGTCGTTCCAGTTTTTCGGTACAGTGATCTCATCGTCGGATACGCATCCCTCTGCCGTATGACCGCATCGGGCAATAAAGGCTTCGATATCCTCATCGGAGCTGATTTTCAGCCCCACCTCTTCCCCTTCGACCTCAACGGTCTCGGGAGGTGCGGCGCGCAGCATCAGCAAGCATACGGTCAGCAGGATCAGAAAGCAGCCGACGGCGATCAGGGTCAGCTTCCAGTTCTTTATTCTTACGGCGTGAAACATATACATCAGTCCTTTTTGACATTCTTGCTAATGTATATGCGCACAGATCACGGTTGATGATCAAAAAAGATAGGGCGTCAATTCTTCCGGGGTCGCGGCAAATATCGTCGCGCCCGCCTCTTCCATCAGGTCGCGTCTGCCGTAGCCGTAGGTCACGCCGATAAAATCGACGCCGGTCGCCACAGCGCCGCGCGTATCAAAGCAGGTGTCACCGATCAATACTGCACGGTCACACGGGATGTCGCCGAGGCTTTGGAGCGCGTAGGGAATCAGATCGACCTTTTCCTTGCGGGTGCCGTCGTCACGCGAGCCGCAGATCGCATCGAGGTATTCGCCGATCCCGAGCAGTTCGATCACATCGCGGGCGAGGCGCTCGTTCTTTGAGGTGCAGATCGCCATCTTCACGCCGCGATCATGCAGATCGCGCAGTACGTCGAGGACGCCGTCATAGAGGCGGTTTGCTTTGGTTCCGTGGATATCATAGTAATCGCGATAGATCGGCAGCGCACGGCTGACCTCTTCTTCGGTCAGTCCGCAGAGGCGGCGGAAGGTTTGGGTCAGCGGAGGTCCGATGAACACGGAAAAATCGCTCAGGTCGGGGCAGGGCTTATCAAAATGCGTCATCATCAGCCGGATGCATTCGCGCACGCCCTCACCGGAGGCGGAAATGGTGCCGTCGAGATCCCACAGCACCGCGTCGTATTTTGTCATAATATCACCGGCTTTATTCTATATGTATCCAAGGAAAATGTCAACCGGGCGTGATTGACAATTATCCGCGCGGGTGGTATATTATCATCGGTTGAGATTGCCACAGCCCTATAGGGCTTCGCAATGACAATTCTGAATAAAGGACAGTGAGTACCATGAAACTAGGCATTGTCGGGCTGCCGAATGTCGGCAAGTCCACCCTATTTAACGCTATCACCAACGCGGGCGCGCAAAGCGCGAACTATCCCTTCTGCACCATCGAGCCGAACATCGGCGTTGTCGCGGTGCCGGATAAGCGGCTGGATAAGCTCGCCGAGATGTACGATCCCGATAAATATACCCCCGCCACCATCGAATTTGTCGATATCGCCGGACTGGTCAAGGGCGCCTCTAAGGGCGAGGGGCTCGGCAACAAGTTCCTCTCGAATATCCGCGAATGCGACGCGATCGTTCATGTCGTCAGATGCTTTGAGAACGACGATATCATCCACGTCGAGGGCAGCGTCGACCCCATCCGCGATATCGAGACCATCGACCTGGAGCTGATCCTCAGCGACGTCGAGATGATCCAGCGCCGTATCGACAAGACGCAGAAGCTGGTCAAGGGCGATAAAAAGTATCAGGCGCAGGTCGACTTTTTCAAGCGCGTTCTGGATACGCTCAACGAAGGCAAGCCCGCGCGCGTCGTCGAATGCACCGATGACGAGAAGGCATGGCTCGCGGACGTCGCCCTGCTGACCAACAAACCGGTCATCTTTGCCGCCAATATGAGCGAGGACGATTTTTCTAACGGTATCGACGACAACGAGCGCCTCAAACGGGTGCGTGAGATCGCCGCCGAACAGCACGCGGGCGTTCTGCCGATCTGTGCGGAGCTGGAAGCGGAGATCGTCGAGATGGATAAGGACGAGAAGGAAATGTTCCTCAGCGAGCTGGGGCTCGAGCAGAGCGGTCTGGATCGACTGGTCAGCGAGTGCTACACCCTCCTGGGGCTGATCTCCTACCTCACCGCCGGCAAGCCCGAGGTGCGCGCATGGACGATCAAGAACGGCACCAAGGCGCCTCAGGCGGCGGGTAAGATCCACAGCGACTTTGAACGCGGCTTTATCCGCGCGGAGGTCATCGCCTTTGACGATCTGATCGCCTGCGGTTCGATGACCGCGGCAAAAGAAAAGGGCCTTGTCCGCAGCGAGGGCAAGGAGTATGTGATGAAGGACGGCGACGTCGTTCTGTTCCGCTTTAACGTATAAGCAGTCCCCCTTCTTATTAAAACAGTCGTAATGACATTGCGTAAAATGAAACATCCGCCGCATGACTGCGACGGATGTTTTATATACTTAAGATTATTTTGCGGCTTCTTTCAAGGCAGTTTCTTTCATAGCCGCTTCTTTCATCGCCTTCAGACGGTTGCGGGTGATGAACTTGATGACAAACAGCGTTGCGACCATCAGTACGATCGAGATCGGCAGCGCGATCATCCAGCTCTGGACGAAGCCGGCGATGATAAAGCCGACGAACGATACCGCCGCGACCGTGATCGCGTATGGCAGCTGGGTACTGACGTGGTTGATATGGTTACACTGTGCGCCCGCAGAGGACATGATGGTGGTATCGGAGATCGGGGAGCAGTGGTCGCCGCATACAGCGCCTGCGAGGCAAGCGGATATACCGATGATCTGCAGCTCGCCGGACGGGAAGATCGAGAGAACGATCGGGATAAGGATACCGAAGGTGCCCCATGAGGTACCGGTCGAGAAGGACAGGAAGCAAGCGACAAGGAAGATGATCGCCGGCAGGAAGTTAGCCAGTCCCTCTGCGCTGTTGGACATCAGGTCGGCTACGAAATACTTCGCGCCCAGATCGGTGGTGACATTCTTCAAAGCGGTCGCGAAGGTGAGGATCAGGATCGGGGGAACCATCGCGATAAAGCCCTTGGGAACGGCGTCCATGGCTTCCTTGAAGGATACGACTTTGCGAAGCATCAGATAGAAGATGGAGAATACCAGCGCGATCACGCCTGCCCACGGCAGCGCTACGGTAGCGTCGGTGTTGCCGAACGAATTGATGAAATTATGATAGTTGCCGGTCACGGGATCCATGTTATCGGGGCTGCTGTCAAAGAAGCCGCCGACATAGATCAGCGCGAATACGGAAACAGCGATCAGGAAAAGAACCGGGAGGATCAGGTCGATGACCTTGCCGTTGGGGTTGACCTCTTCTGCTTCGAGATCCTGGTCGACTCTGTCACCGGTGGTGTAGAGGTCGTCCTTATACTGCGCGTTGAACTCATGCATCGCCATCTTGCCGTAATCAAAGCCCATCAGGCAGATCGCAATAATAAAGACAAAGGTCAAGAGCGAATAGAAGTTGTAGGGGATCGCGCCGATAAAGAGCTTGAGGCCCTGACCGTCCTCGGCGTAGGTCGCAACAGCGGCAGCCCAGGAGGATACCGGAGCGATCATACATACCGGAGCGGCGGTCGCGTCGATCAGATACGCAAACTTCGCACGCGAGATCTTGTGACCGTCGGTAACGGGCTTCATAACCGAGCCGACCGTCAGGCAGTTGAAATAGTCGTCGATAAAGATCAATACGCCCAGAACAAAGGTGGCAAGCATCGCGCCCGTACGGGATTTGATGTGCTTTGCCGCCCAGCGGCCGAACGCCTGAGAGCCGCCCGCCTTGTTGATCAAGGCGACAATGATACCAAGCTCGACCAGGAAGATGAATACGCCTGCGGTATCGCTGACCGCGGAGATCAGACCGTTGCCGGTGATCTCATTCATCGCCTGCAGGGGATGGAAGTGGCTGCCGAATAAACCGTTCGCCTCGGTTGCATAGATAACGCCGCCTGCAACCAGACCGATCGCCAGCGAGGAATAAACCTCTTTGGTGATCAGCGCCAAAGCGATCGCGATGATCGGGGGCAGCAGCGCCCACCAAGTGCCGCGCACCTGACCTGCGCCTGCGCAGGTCTCGCAGTCTGCGTCGTCGACGATTCCGGTGCCGCCGCAGTCCGGACACTTTACGGTGCCCAGCGAGCCGCCGGATACGACTGCCCAAACCAACAGTCCGACGATGACCAGTGCCGCAACTGCAAGAACGATTTTCTTAGTAGTTGACATTGTTGTTTTCCCTCCATATATTTTTGGATAAATAAAAGCCGCAGTCGTGCTACGGCTCAGAATACAACTTCAGTCGAATAGCACTCCGTCGGGGCATAGCCCCAAAACGACAGTACAGCGCGTCTTTCACGCTGTCCCAGCGCACACGTTCGGGGTCGTGTACACTTCGGCGGGATCCCCTTTCGGCGGTGCATTCCCGTGCCTCTTTCCGCTTACTGATGAAGCCCGCGCCTCTATCACTTAACATATATTATATAACCAATCTTCGTGATAAGTCAACATATTTTTCGTCTAATCGGCAGATATTTTATGAATTCTTGCTTTTCTCTCTTGCAATTTGCCGGTCTATCGGCTATAATAAGCGATATCTTTTGAATTTTTGGGTGATTGCAAATGTCCGTATTAACCAAAAAAGCCATCAAAGAATCCTTTATCAAGCTGCTGAGCAATAAACCGATCGATCAGATCACGATCCGGGATATCACCGACGACTGCGGGATCTCGCGCAACACGTTTTACTACCATTATGCCGATCTGCCGACGCTGGTGGAGGAGATCGTCATGGAACAGGCGGAGGAGATCATCCGGAATTATCCTGATATCAAGTCGCTGGAGCAGGCGCTGTCGGTCGGAGTGGAATTCATGCTCGAGAATCGCCGCGCCGCCTCGCATATCCTCAACTCGTCCCACCGCTATATCTATGAACGGTGCCTGATGAAGGTCTGCCGCCATGTCGTCGCGCTGTATATCGATATCGCCATCCCCGCCGATACGCTGAATGACGCCGAACGCGGGCTGATGATCGATTTTTACAAATGCATGATCTTCGGTATCATCATCGACTGGTGCGATAACGGTATGAAGGAAAACTATGCCGCTGAATTCAGCACGCTGTTGGATCTCAGGCGCAGGATCCTCAACAGCGATCTGCATATTTGAATACGCTGTGAAAAGCTCCCTTTTCGGGAGCTTTTTCTTTTGCGCAAAAACCGTCATCTGCACAAATTTTGCGCACACGCACATCTTTGTGAGTGGTCATCAGCCGCAAAGCATATTATGATATCAGTGTACATATATAATCATCCGCTTCGACGGATAAATCGGAAGGTGAGAGAATGAAATTATCCCGATTGATCGTCAAGCTGAGGGTGCCGATCGTGATCGTTACCCTCGTGCTGATGATTCCGGCGCTTTTTGCTATGCTCAACACGCGTATCAACTACGATATGCTGACTTACCTGCCCGAGGATATGGACACCGTCAAGGGTCAGAATATCCTGATGGACGAGTTCGGCAAGGGCGCGTTTTCTTTTATTATCGTGGAGGATATGCCCGATAAAGATGTTTCTGCCCTGAAGGAAAAGATCGGGCAGGTCGATCAGGTCGACACCGTCCTGTGGTACGACAGCGTAATGGATATCTCCGTACCGAAGGAATTCTTGCCCGACAAGGTATACAAAGCCTTCAACTCCGACAACAGCACGGTGATGGCGGTATTCTTCAAGGGCTCGACCTCCTCGGATGAAACAATGGAGGCGATCAGGGAGATCCGCTCCATCACCGGCAAACAATGCTATGTATGCGGACTGTCGGCGCTGGTGACCGATCTGAAGGATCTGTGCGAAAAAGAAGAGCCTGTCTATGTCGCGATCGCGGTCATACTGGCGCTGGTCGCGATGATCCTGCTGCTGGACAACTGGCTGGTGCCGTTTGTCTTTCTCGGCAGTATCGGCATGATGATCGTGCTGAATCTCGGCACGAATTTCTTCTTCGGAGAGATCTCGTACATCACCAAGGCGCTGTCGGCGGTCTTGCAGCTGGCGGTCACGATGGACTACTCCATCTTCCTGTGGCACAGCTATAACGAACAAAAAGATCAATACGAAGACAATAAAGAGGCAATGGCGGTCGCGATCCACAGCACCTTCAACTCGGTGCTGGGATCATCCATCACCACGATCGCGGGCTTTATCGCCCTGTGCTTTATGACCTTTACGCTGGGACGCGACCTCGGTATCGTGATGGCGAAGGGCGTGCTGCTGGGCGTGATCGGATGCGTAACGGTGCTGCCGGCGCTGATCCTGATCCTCGACAAGCCGCTGTCAAAGCTGTCGCACAAGTCGATCATCCCGAAGATGAACGGCTTTGCCAAGGGGGTCGTCAAGATCTTCCCCGTATTCCTGATCCTCTTTATCGTCATTTTGCCGCCGGCATTCTACGGCTATACCCAAACGAACAACGAGGTCTATTATGACATGGCGGAATGCCTGCCGCAGGATATCGACTTCGTCATCGCCAACTCAAAGCTGAGCGAGGACTACAATATCAGCTCGACGCATATGGTGCTGCTGGACGCGTCACTCAGCTCCAAGGACGTCAAAAAGATGATTTCCGAAATGGAGAAGGTCGACGGCGTGAAAACCGTGCTGGGCATGGAAAGCCTGGTCGGCTCCGCCGTCCCGGAGGAGATCATCCCCGAAAGGCTCAAGAGCGTATTGGAGAACGACAAATACAAGCTGCTGCTGATCAATTCCGAATACCATTCGGCGAGCGATAAGGTCGGCGATCAGATCGACGCGCTCAACGACATCATCAAGAAATACGACAAAAACGGGATGTTGATCGGCGAGGCGCCGTGTATGAAGGATATGATCGATACGACGGGTCATGATTTTGAGGTCGTCAACCTGGTATCCATCATCGCGATCTTTGTGATCATCCTGTTGGTCGAGCGCAGTATCTCGCTGCCGTTCATCCTGATCGCGGTCATCGAGCTGGCGATCTTTATCAACCTGGGCCTGCCCCACTATATGGGTCAGTCGCTGCCGTTTATCGCGCCGATCTGTATCAGTACGATCCAGCTGGGCGCAACGGTCGACTATGCGATCCTGATGACGACACGCTACAAGGCGGAACGCATCCGGGGCGAGGATAAACGATCGGCGGTGCGAACAACGCTTGCGACCTCGATCCCCTCTATCCTGGTCAGCGGCTTCCGACTGTTTGCGGCGACCTTCGGCGTAACGATCTTCTCGGATATCGATATCATCAGCTCGATGTGTATGCTGCTCGCACGCGGCGCAGTCATCAGCATGGTGCTGGTCATCCTGATCCTGCCGGCGCTGCTGCTCCTGTGCGATAAGCTGATCTGCTACACGACCATGGGTATGAGAAAATGCGTCAAACCAACTAAAAGCTGAGAACAAGAGCTTTGAACATAGAGTTATTGAATGGAGAGAATGATATGAAACGACTGATCAAATTGATGGCTATCGCGCTGTGTATGATGCTGGTGCTTTCCACAGCGCTTGCAAGCGTATTCGCGCTGTCGATGAACGGCGTGAGCCTTGCCGCCGATAAAGATACGGAGAAAACAACCGACCAAGCGGATACTAAGGCTCCCCTCTTTAAGGACGAGAGCGTCTATGTGATCGCGAACGCCGACGGTTCCATCCAAAAAATCATCGTCAGCGACTGGATCCGGAACAACGCTAAGGCGGATACCATTGTGGATACCGCGAATCTCGATCATATCGAAAACGTCAAGGGCGACGAGACCTTTACGCTCAACGCGGACGGAATGCGCGTCTGGGAGACCAAGGGCAAGGATCTTTATCTCAAGGGCGAGGGAAAGGAACCGCTGCCCGTTGAGATGAAGCTCAGCTATTTCCTCGACGGCAAGCTGATCGATCCCGAGGATCTGATCGGCAAAAGCGGAGACATCACCATCCGCTTCGACTATACCAACAACCAATATGAAGTCGTAGAGATCGACGGCAAAAAGGAAAAGATCTATGTTCCGTTCATGATGATGACCGGAATGCTGCTCGACAACGAAAACTTCAGCGATATCAGCGTGACCAACGGTAAGGTCATCTCAGACGGCGACCGTACCATCGTCGCCGGCATCGCGCTCCCCGGCTTGCAGCAGACCCTCGGCGTCAAACGCAGCGACATCGAGATCCCGGAATACTTTGAGATCAAAGCCCACACCGACGACTTTGCGCTCAACTCGACCGTCACTATCGCGACCAACAGCCTGCTCAACGGGCTGAATACCAAGGATTTTGATAAGCTGAGCGGCGTCAAAAAGGATCTGAAAAAGCTGGACGACGCGATGAATCAGCTCATCAGCGGCAGCTCGACCTTATACAACGGTCTTGCCACCCTGCTTGAAAAATCCTCCGAGCTGACGACCGGTATCGATCAGCTCTATGCAGGCGCAGAGCAGCTATCCGACGGCGCGGCACAGGTCGACGACGGCGCAGGTGAGCTCCACAACGGCGCAGAACAGCTTTCTGTCGGCGCGATTCAGCTCTCCGACGGCGCGGATGAACTGGCGGGCGGCGCGATCGAGCTGGATGAAGGCTCCGCGCAGGTCGACGACGGCGCAGGACAGCTTGAGGGCGGTCTGGAGACCCTGACCGACAACAACGACGCGCTGACGCAGGGCGGCGACCAAACCTTTGCATCGCTCCTTGCGACCGCACGCAAGGGCTTGGTCGATCAGGGACTGGACGTTCCCGAGATGACCCAGGACAACTATGAGCGGGTTCTCGACGCACTGATCGACGGGCTCTCCGAGGATAAGGTCAGAGAACAGGCGGAGGCTGTCGCGCGCGATAAGGTCACCGCCGCGGTAGAAGCAAACAGAGAAACGGTGAAAGCCGCCGTCACGGATGCGGTGCGTCAGAACGTACAGACACAGGTCGAGTCCGCTGTCAGAGCACAGGTCACCGAGGCGGTACTCGCCGCCATGAGCTATACCGTCGACGCATATAACGCGGCTGTCGAAGCCGGTTTGGTCGATGAAACGACACAGGCACAGATCACAGCAGCGATCGACAATCAGATGGCGACACAGGAGACCCAAACTACCATCAACAATCTGGTCGATCAGAATATGCAGAGCGATCAGGTAAAGGCGCAGATCGATCAGAATACCGAAGCGCAGATCTCCGCGCTGATCGATCAGAATATGCAGGGCGAAGAGGTGCAGAACGGCATCAATGACGCGATCGCCAAGGCTAAGGCGGGCGTCAAGAGTATTCAGGATCTGAAGGCGCAGCTCAATAACTACAAGAAGTTCAACACCGGTATCAAGAGCTACACCAAGGGCGTAGAATCCGCCAAAGACGGCGCGAAGCAGCTCAAAAGCGGTACCAAGCAGCTCAAAGGCGGTACCGGTCAGCTGAAATCCGGCGCGGGTCAGCTCTCGGGCGGCGCAGAACAGCTCGAGATCGGTACGATCCAACTGTCCGAAGGCTCCGGCCAGCTCAAAAGCGGTACCGAACAGCTTTCAAGCGGCGCAAAAGAACTGAAAAACGGTATCTTTACCTTAAAGAACGGCGTTCCCGCTTTGGTCGACGGAGTGACGAAGCTCAAGGACGGTTCGATGCAGCTTTCCGACGGACTCAAGCAGTTCAACGAGCAGGGCATCAGCAAGATCGTCAAGCTGATGGATAACGACCTGGGCAAGGTCGCCGTCAGACTGAAAGCGGCGGTAGATGTTTCCAAGCGCTATAAGAGCTATTCCGGTCTGACCAAAGACATGGACGGCGAAGTCAAATTCATCTACAAAACGCCGGATCTGGCTAAAGAAGACAAATAAACTTCACCGATGCAAGAGCAGGGTGTTATACCCTTTTTAATCGGTTGAGATTGCCACAGCCCTAAAGGGCTTCGCAATGACGATTTTGAATATACTCTTTTCATTGTTTTATTTCCCTCCCTCCCGACCTCCCTCGAATTGTTTTCGAGGGAGGTCTTTTCGCAGATACAGCATTTTTCACAAAAATCGTCGCCGAACCGAGAATAAGAATTAGAGGACAGATGGTTGCATTTATTTGTATAAGTGGTAAAATATATTCTGTATGACTGAAAACAACAAATTTCGATTTTCGGAGAAATATCAATATGATCATTCAGGACGCCAAAAACAGAATATCCGATAAGATGGTGCTGGGTATCGATATCGGCTCCACAACCGCCAAGGTCGTTGTGATCGATCACGGCGAGATGGTATACAGCCGCTACGAAAGGCACTTTTCTCAGGTGCGCCGCAAAACCCTCGAAATGATCGAGGCGATCGACGAGCTGCTCAGAGATAGGTCGTTTACCGTTGCGGTGTCCGGATCGGCGGGACTGGGTATGGCGAACGCCGCCGGACTGCGCTTTGTTCAGGAGGTCTATGCGACCGCCGAATGCGTGCGCTGTCTGGAGCCCGACACCGACTCGGTGATCGAGCTGGGCGGCGAGGACGCAAAGATCATCTTCTTCAAGGGCGGCCTCGACGAACGCATGAACGGCTCGTGCGCGGGCGGTACCGGCGCGTTTATCGACCAGATGGCGACGCTGCTGAACATCAGCAACACCGAGATGGACACGCTGAGCTTACAGCATGAGCAGATCTATCCGATCGCTTCGCGCTGCGGCGTATTTGCAAAAACCGATATCCAGCCGCTGATCAATCAGGGAGCGACCAAGGCGGATATCGCCGCCTCGATCTATCAGGCGGTCGTCAATCAGACGGTCGCGGGACTGGCGCAGGGGCGCAGGATCGACGGCAAGGTCATGTTCCTCGGCGGCCCGCTGTACTACTGCAAGGGACTCAGAGAGCGCTTTGTCGAGACGCTGAAGCTCGATGAAAAACACGCGGTCTTTCCGGAATACGCGCTGTTTGCGGTCGCGATCGGCGCGGCGCTGTACTCCTCCGACAACAGAGAGCTTAACTTCGAAGAGCTGACCGAACGGCTGCGTCTTTCGATGAAGCACAAAGAGACCGTCTCTACCCTGCCGCCGCTGTTCAAAGACAGAAACGAATATCAGGCGTTTATCACCCGACACGCGGCGCATAACGTGCAGACAGAATATCAGGGCGACTACAAGGGCGATGCGTATATCGGCATCGACTGCGGCTCTACGACCACAAAGCTGGTGGTCATGTCGGCAAACTGCGACATCATCTATACCTACTACAGCTCCAATAAGGGCAATCCCGTTTCTATCGTCAAGGAACAGCTCGAGAAAATCTATGAGCTGTTCGGCGATAACCTCACGCTGCGCGGATGTGCGGTCACCGGCTACGGTGAGGAGCTGATCAAGACCGCCTTCCACATCGACTACGGTCTGGTGGAAACCATGGCGCATTATACCGCCGCCAAGTTCTTTGACAAGGACGTCGACTTTATTCTCGATATCGGCGGTCAGGATATCAAATGCTTTAAGATCCGCAACAACTCGATCGACTCGATCATGCTCAACGAGGCTTGCTCCTCCGGCTGCGGCTCGTTTATCGAAACATTTGCGAAATCGATGGGCTATACGGTCGAGGAATTTGCGCGGCAGGGCATCACCTCGCACGTGCCGGTCGACCTCGGCACCCGCTGTACGGTCTTTATGAACTCATCGGTCAAGCAGGCGCAAAAGGACGGCGCTTCGGTACAGGATATCAGCGCCGGGCTGTCGCTGTCGGTCGTCAAAAACGCGATCTATAAGGTCATCCGCGCGACCTCTCCCGACGAGCTGGGTCAACGGATCGTCGTGCAGGGCGGTACCTTTATGAATGACGCGGTGCTCAGATGCTTTGAAAAAGAGATCGGACGCGAGGTCGTCCGTCCCAATATCGCGGGACTGATGGGCGCGTTCGGCGCGGCGTTGTTCGCGCGCGAGCATCAAAAAGAGCAGTCCTCCGTCCTCTCGCCCGATGAGGTCAAGGGGCTGGTGCATGAGTCGCGCTCTGCTGTATGCAAGGGCTGCACCAACAACTGCCGCCTAGCGACGATGAAAGACTGCCGAACCTGTATGAATTCAAGCGGAATTTGCTGGAAGGCTATCAGCCGCAGCAGGGCAAATACAAGATCGGTCTGCCGCTGGCGCTGGGGATGTATGAGTTGTTCCCGCTGTGGCACACCTTGTTCTCAAAGCTCGGCTTTGAGGTCGTTTCCTCGGGCTTCTCGACCCGCAGGCTGTATCAGAAGGGTCAGTTCTCGATCCCCTCGGATACCGCGTGCTATCCCGCCAAGCTCATGCACGGACATATCGAGACCCTGCTCGATCACAACGTCGACGCGATCTTTTATCCGTGCCTGACATACAACATCAATGAAAGCATGGGCGATAACCATTATAACTGCCCGGTCGTCGCCTATTACTCCGAGCTGCTCGCCGGTAATATGGACTCGCTGAGCCGCACAAGGTTCCTGTATCCGTATCTCAATATCAATTCCGAGAAAGAGCTTGCAAGGGGCATATTCAACTGCCTGAGCGCGCATTTTGAGGGGCTGACGCAATCTGCCGTGAGAGCGGCGGTGCGCGCGGGTATGGCGGAATACAAGCGCCATATGGAACGCGTCTACGCTGAGGGCAGACGCGCGGTAGCATTTGCAAAAGCACATCATAAGCGCATCATGATCCTTGCGGGACGCCCCTATCACATCGACCCCGAGATCTGTCACGGCATCGATAAGCTCGCGACCTCGCTCGACTTTGTTGTCGTCAGCGAGGACAGCGTTACCGAAAATATCGAGCCGCCGATGCTGAGCGTGCTCAATCAGTGGACGTACCACTCGCGGATGTATGCCGCCGCAAAATATGCGACCGAGCATGATGATACCCAGCTTGTGCAGCTGGTATCCTTCGGCTGCGGCGTGGACGCGGTCACGACAGACGAGGTGCGCGCGATCCTTGAGAACGGCGACAAGCTCTATACCCAGATCAAAATCGATGAGATCACCAACCTCGGCGCAGTACGCATCCGACTGCGCAGCCTCATCGGTGCGTTGGAAGAAAGGGGACGCTGATGACAGGAAAATCCGAATATACCAAATTCACCAAAGAGATGAAGCAAGAGTATACCATCCTTGTCCCCACGATGCTGCCGATCCACTTCAAGCTCATCTCCAACGTTCTTGTCAGCAAGGGCTACAAGATCGATTTCCTTGAGGCTACCGACGGCGATATCAAGGAGTCGGGACTGAAGTACGTCCATAACGACACCTGCTATCCCGCCCTGCTGGTTATCGGTCAGCTGATCAACGCGATCGAATCCGGCAGATACGATAAGGATAAGCTCGCGCTGCTGATCACCCAGACGGGCGGCGGCTGCCGCGCCTCAAACTACATCTATCTGCTTAGAAAGGCGCTGAAAAAAGCCGGCTACGGTCACATCCCGGTCATTTCGCTGAACTTCGGCGGGATGGAGGATCACCCGGGCTTCAAGCTGACCCTGCCTATGCTGTATAAGATGATGTACTGTGCGCTGTACGGCGATCTGATGATGCTGATGGCTAACCAGTGCCGTCCGTATGAGAAGAATCCCGGTGAGACCGACGCACTGGTCAAGCAGTGGACGGAGCGTCTTTTGGAAGAAAACCGCGATCCCCGCAATATGCGCTATAAGCACGTTAAGAAAAACTACCGTCTGATGGCAGAGGATTTTGCCGCGATCCTGGGTGATACGAAGCGCGACAAGGTCAAGGTCGGCATCGTCGGCGAGATCTATGTCAAGTTCTCTCCGCTCGGGAACAACAACCTCGAGAGCTTTTTGCTTTCGGAGGGCGTCGAGCCGGTAGTACCGGGCTTTATCGACTTTTGTATGTACTGCGTATACAATGGCATCGTAGACTTTGATCTTTATCACATCCGTCACCTCAAGGCGTTCGGCTCAAAGTTCCTTTACAGATATCTTTTGAAAAAACTGCGGTATATCCGCGATATGATGATCAAAGACTTTCCCAACTTTATGCCGCCGGCTGACTTTGACGAGACACGCAAGAGGGTCTACGGCTATATCGGCATCGGCGCTAAAATGGGCGAAGGATGGCTTTTGACGGCAGAGATGCTCGAGCTTGCGAACGAGGGCGTTAACAATATCATTTGTACTCAGCCGTTCGGCTGTCTGCCGAACCACATCGCGGGCAAGGGAATGATGAAGCCGATCAAGGAGAAGAATCCCGGCGTCAATATCGTCGCGATCGACTACGATCCCGGCGCGACCGCGATCAATCAGGAAAACCGCATCAAGCTGATGCTCTCAAACGCGAAAGCGTGATCCGGTATATTTAATACTCGTCGTCGATCCCTGCATGAAGCACTCAAAAAGCGTTGCTCGCACATAGATCGACCTTCACGCTTCAAATATCAAAAAAGGTGGAAAAACAAAAATGTCTTGGTTTGTATTAACGCTGATCTGTATGCTCGGATGGGGCTTAGCGGATCTCTTCTACAAAAAGAGCAATACAGACGGCGACCGCTACTCTCACCTGAAGACCGCCGTATGGGTCGGTCTGATGATGGGCGTCGTCTCGCTGATTCTGACGGTGCTTTCCCTGCTGAGGAATCAGGGCGTCGCAATCCCGGAGAACCTGGCGTCCGAAACGCTCTTCACCGCGGAAAACAGCTTCTTTGAAAGCGCAGTAAAATATCTGCCCGCGTCGCTGGGCTATATCATATCGATGGTCATCGGTTACGCCGGTATGCGTTATCTGGAGGTTTCGATCGTTTCGCCGATCCAAAATGCCTCGGGCGCATTTGCGGCGATCGCGATGTTTATCTATTTCTCCGTTACCGGCTCGATTAACAGCTTTTGGGAAGAATTCTCCGTTCTGCAGGTTGTCGGTACGGTATTCATCGTTGCGGGCGTCATCGCTTTGGGCATCGTTGAACAAAAGCTCGCCAAAGCGGAGGGCTCGCTGAACCTGCCGAAGGAAGACCGCAAGTACCGTTACGGCGCGCTGGCGCTTCTCTTCCCTATCCTCTACTGCGTTTTTGATACCATCGG
Organism: uncultured Ruminococcus sp.; assembly: GCA_902779225.1. GTDB lineage: Bacteria > Bacillota > Clostridia > Oscillospirales > Acutalibacteraceae > Ruminococcoides. The sequence continues at coordinate 27,517 of CACZAW010000004.1, forward strand.
AACTGCGGCGGACGGCATCATCCTTGATGAAGAATCCGGTCTGGGGCTCGGCGAGATCGACGTACTGATCCTCTATGGATTCACGTTCTTCCTGGCAGCTGTCGTCGCATGGATCTTCTTGTGGGTCAAGGAAAAGAAAGCATATAATCCTTTTGCACGACCCGAATGGAAAACCCGTTTTCCCGCAGCTGTTTTTGAGCAGTTCGGTCAGATCTTCTATGTCTACGCGCTGGCGGCAAATCCGATCGTCGCGACTCCGATGATCGGCTCGTACTGCATCGTCTCGGCGATCCTGTCGCACATTTTCCTCAAAGAAAAGCTCAAAGCAGGTCAGTATGCGTGTATCGCCGCCGTTATCGCCGGCATCGTGATGATGGGCGTTGCGGACGGTCTTGCAGAAGCATAATCAGAATGCAAAAGTGTCGGTCGACAGATCGGCACTTTTTTTGCTTTTGGGGTTTACAAATCAGTTTTTATGGTGTATAATAGCTTTTGTTGTGGGGGTATAGCTCAGTTGGTAGCCCGACAGG
>CACZAW010000005.1 GCA_902779225.1 uncultured Ruminococcus sp.
CGCGATATAACTTCGTTGCGATATGCCGCTTCGCGGCGTGATTTGGATTTATATCATATCGCGTTCATCCTCGATGAACATATCGCATCTCACTAAAGAGATATATCGCATTTGCCAAAAGCAAATATATCGCTCTTTACTTTTCAATTAGATCCTGACGGATTATGCGATATATTCTGATGAATGCGATATGCCTGCGGCGCGATATGTCGCTTTGCGGCGCGATATGTCGCTTTGCGGCGCGATATGTTGCTTCGCAACGCGTTATTGGTGGACAAACGGGGTCGGGATTGGTATAATGGTGGCAAACTATGGAATCGAGGGAGATATATGGAATACAGGAAGGCGACAATGGAGGATTTGGTTGAGATCCACGCGCTGGTGCAGGATGTGATCGCGGCTTTGCAAAAGAACGGCAACTACCAATGGGACGAGCGGTATCCGCGTGACGAGGATTTTTTGCCGGATATCGAGAGCGAGACCCAGTATGTCGGGACCGTCGACGGCAGGATCGGGATGATCTTTGCGGTGAATACGGAATGCGACGCGCAATATCATGACGGCGCATGGCGGTATCCTGACGCGAACTGGACGGTGCTGCACCGGTTCATCTTTCATCCGTCCCTGTGGGGTCAGGGACTGTCGCGCAAGGCGCTCTCGGATATCATCGAGATGCTGAAAGCGGACGGGGTCGAGAGCATCCACCTCGATGTGTACCGCGAGAATCGACCCGCGCAGGGGCTGTATCGGTCGTTCGGGTTCGAGGAAGTCGGGGTCGCGTGGTTTCGGGATAAGGCGTTTGACTTGATGGAACTTAGTTTAGTTAGGAATTAGGAATTAGGAATGAGGAATTAGGAATTATAGGAATTGAAAAGCGGATAAGCTGCGCGGTGAACGGGATTATGCGGAAGCGTTTTCCACCTCAGCCCACCTTCCCCTCAAGGGGAAGGCTTTTAGAGGGCGAGCGCTGCCCGCACCGGATTGTAAGAGAATAAAGAATAGAGAATAACGAATAGTGAATAGTTGAGGGAGGGCTCCGCCCTCACCTGATTTGTATATCCCTCCACCGCTTCGCGGTCCCCCTCCCTTTAGACAAGGGAGGCTTTTCTTTTGGCGAATGATGAAAAAATTGTGATTTTTATCTTGGCTTTATCGGTAGACAAGGCATTTTTTTGATGTTATAATAATACTGAATTATTATAGGCTATAGGCATTCTTATTTACTTTAGCTGATCGAATGGGAGCGTCGTGCAGTGATGAAAATACTGACCATTTCTTTTTTTGACGACAACTTCGGCGATATGCTGATCCGCATCTGCTTTGACCGCCTGCTGAACGTCGCGATGAAAAATCTCGGCTACGGTGACGGCGACTATGTCATCGACAATATGCATATCAAGGAGATCGACGAGCAAAAGCTCGCCGACGCCGACTTGATCCTGTTTTCCGGCGGCGCGATGTTCGGGTTCAATAACCTCGGCTCGTTTGACGCGATCGACCGTATCACTGCCATTGCCGAGGATAACGGCACGCCAGTCATCTTTTCGTCGCTGGGCATCAACAATATGCACGCCGACGAGGAAAGCGGCGCGCGGCTGAACGAGATCCTCAGGCGCAAATGCGTGCGCGCGATGTCGGTGCGCGAGACCGCCGAGGTATTCACGCCCTTTGCCGAGGGCTGCAGCTTTTCCGTGGTTTCCGTTTGCGATCCCGCGGTATGGGCAAAGCATGTTTACCGCAAAGAGGTATTGGAGGTCAGAAACGCGAAAAAGCGCAGGATCGTCGGGCTGAATGTCGTCAGAGGCGGTCTGTTTAAGGCAAACGGCAAAAAGTGGACGCTCGACGATGAAGAGGCGTATTTCAAAAAACTGACCGAGCTGTTTGATCAGAAGGGGATCGAATATCGGTTTTTTACCAACGGCAGTGTGCTGGATAACAACTCCATGGCGTATATCGCCAAGAATATCGGCGCAGACCCCGACAAGCTGATCTCGCCGGATTCGACCCGCGAGGTCGTGCGCGCGATCGCGGGCTTTGACGCGGTGCTGGCGATACGGATGCACTCCGCGATCATCTCCTATGCGCTGGATATCCCGTCGATCGATCTGGTGTGGAATGAAAAGATCCCGTATTTTTATCAAAATACCGGTTATCCCGACCGCGCGCTGGAGCTGGAGCTCTGTACGCCAGAGGTCGTGCTCAGAATGACGCAGGAGCTGCTGGATGACCGCGGCTTTAAGGCGGACGAGGAATACCTGATGACGCTGTACCGCTTCTTGGTGAAGGCGCTCGGCAAGGTGCTGAAAAAGGACGTCGGAGAAGGCTACGGCTTTGCCGAGGTCAGCCATCTGATGAGTATGCAGGAAAGCGGGATCGAGGACGATGTGACCGATTACCGCACGAAGCTCAGCCGCGGACGGTACTGCTATGAAACGCTGTTCAATGCGGATATGGAGCGGCGCGCACAGATCCGCAGCCTCAAAAAGGAACTGAAGGCGGCGAAAAAGGCAGCCGACGAGTATCAGGCTAAATATGAGGAGCTGGCGCAGGAGAGCGAGGAAGCTCGCAAGAAGCTGGGCAAGATCAATCATTTGCTGCCGGTGAGGATCTATCATAAGATATTTAAGAGGAAGTAGGAATTTCTCTTGGTGAATAGTGAAGGGTGAAGGGTGAAACAGCTAAATTCGCGTATCCGCGAGCTAAATGTGACTTTGTCACGCTAAATTCCTGTCGGAGCTAAATTTGCGTTGCAAGCTGTTGGGCGAATTTAATTTAGCTTTGCGCTTTGACGCAAAATTTCGCTGATTTACGAAGTAAAGCAATTTCGCTGCCGCAAAACGGCAATTTAGCTAATTGAGATGAAAAGTGAATAACGAATGAATAGTTGTGGGAGGGCTCTGCCCGCACCCGATTTGTATATCTCTCTGCTTTCTGCATTGATAAACAGCAAAAGATTTCTACCGCGTTCTTGACACAGTATGGTTATCGTGATAATATACTGTTGTTGTAAGGCAACACAATTTAATATTATCTTCGGGGTAGGGTGAGATTCCCGACCGGCAGTACAGTCTGCGAGCTGATAATTTCAGTATGATACGGTGTGATTCCGTAACCGACGGTTAAAGTCCGGATGAGAGAAGATATGATCGCATAAAAGTTACTCCGTAGGTTTCCCGAATACCTGCGGAGCTTTTTTATGAAATCCAACGTCATATCTGTGCTGTTCGGCACAAGGAGTTTGTATGTCAGAAAAAACTAACGCAAGGCTCAAATCAATGGTATGCATGGCAATGCTGTGCGCGCTGGCGATCGCCGCCGACTTCTTTTTGAGGATCCCGAATATCGGCGGATTTCTCACCTATGAACCAAAGGACGTTATCCTGACGATCGGCGGTTTTATTTTCGGCCCGATCGCGGGTATAGTGATGTCGCTGGTCGTTTGCCTGATCGAAATGGTCACCGTGAGCGATTCCGGCTTGATCGGATTGTTGATGAATTTTTTGGCGAGCGCGGTATTCGTCGGTATCTCCGCTGCGATCTACAGCCGCAAAAAGACCTTGTCACGCGCGATCATCGGTCTTATCGTCGGCTCGCTGTCGATGCTGGGCATCATGCTGCTGTGGAACTACATCGTGACGCCGATCTATACGGGTCTGCCCAGAGAAGCGGTGCTGGGGATGTTCCTGCCGCTGCTGATCCCGTTCAACCTGCTGAAAGCGGCGCTCAACTCCGCGCTGACCCTGCTCCTCTATAAAGGCGTTGTCACTGCGCTGAGAAAATCGAAGCTGATCCCGGTGAGGGAGTCGAATGACGACGAGAACAAAAAATCCAACACCGTTTTGATCGTCTGTATCTCGGCGGTGCTGGTGGTCACCTTTGTGCTGGTGATGCTGATATTTGCGGGAGTGATCAACTTTTAGAATGAATAGTGAATGATGAATAGTGAATAGTTGTGGGAGGACGCTGTCCTTACCCGATTTTTGAGTTAAGTGTTAAGAAATAAGAAATAAGAGGTATGGGAGGACGCTGTCCTCACCCATTTGTGAATACATCAAACTAAAAAAAGAAGGCGGTCTGACGACCGCCTTTTGTTGTGCTGCAAGTTGCTTACATATTGTTCTCGATATAGTTGACAAGCTCACCGACTGTGCGGATGTTCTCGATTTCCTCATCCGGGATCTCGATATCAAACTCGTCCTCGATGGACATCAGCAGATCTACTACGTCAAGAGAGTCAGCACCCAGATCATCCTGGAGATCTGTATCGTTCTGCAGAGAGTCTTCGTCAACGTCAAACTGCTCAGCCAGGATAACCTTAACCTTTTCCAATACCATTGTGTTTCCTCCTACTAAAAATATTACATATGTGCAAGGGGAACGTCGGCGATTCTTTTGCCGCGCCCTACTTCTCATCACCATATTATTAGTAATATCGCTCTTTGTCAATAATTATGTCAAATTTTTAACCATTATTGCTTTTCGGGAATTATAGATAAATATATTTTGTGAGAAAACAACGAAGATATGACAATATTTTGTGGTTTTCGCCAAATGGACAGAAAGGCTTAATCTTCCTTTTTTACGCCTCTGAACGCGTTGACGATACCGTAGTAAACGGGGATCGTCAGAAAGCAGACCCAGCCCGGATGCCAGAAGCCGAATATGCCGAGGATCAAAAAGGCGATCAGCGCGAGGACGGGATAGGCAAAATGGTTGGCGTTGCGTTTTTGGATCGCGTCGACCAGCGTGTAGTACAGCGGGATGGTCAGAAAGACGATCCAGCCCCATGCCCAGCCGCCGCAGACGTTGAAGAAGCCGAACAGCAGATAGGCGATCACGGTCAATGCCGGATAGGGGAAAATGTGCCAGAAATCTCGACGGCGTTCGTGATGACAGCAGTCGGGAGAACGATGGACATGACCGTCCTGATCGGTATAGACCTTTTGCTCGCCGTTTTCTTCGACAAAAATGCCGCGGCTGTCGATATCGACCTTGGCGCCGTGCTTGTCGTGGACATGGATGCCGTGCCAGCCGACCTGCACCTTTTCAGTAGGTTCGGCGGGTTCTTCGGGCGTGGGTTCCTCAGAGGCGGGCGCCTCATCGACGGCTTCGGGCGCGGGTTCTCCCGCAGGAGCCGCTTCGTCCTTGCCGCGAAGCATTTCGTCGAGCGTCACGCCGTAGACCTTGCTCAGTTCGATCAGATTGTCGGTATCGGGCGACGCCTCGGCGCGCTCCCACTTGGAGACCGCCTGACGCGATACGCCGATCTTGGCGGCGAGTTCCTCTTGGGAGAGCCCCATGCTTTTGCGGTATTCATATAAACGGTTGGCTGTTTCGATATTCATGGTTGTTCCTCCTTTGCGATCACGGGTGGATTTGCTTTGATGGCAAAAGTGTAGCAGTTGCGGGCACGGTTGCGCAAGCAACTCGGGTTGTCAATTCCGCAACTCCCGGTTGCGGGCAAGGTTTTATGCGGATTTGAAGGGATTTTTCGAAAAAAAGTTAAACCGCTACGCCGTCCTGTGTCCTCAGGAACGCAAGGACTTTTTCTTTGATGATCTCAACGCCGCCGACGGAATCGCTCTCGATATTCAGCGGGAGGATCGGGTCGTGGACGGAGAGCCTGAGCAGGAACCAGCCGTCGCCGTCATCCTTGTCAAAGCTGACGCGGATGCCCTCGCGGTTATCGGGCGCGATATGCCAGCCGTCCTGATGAGCGGCGTATGCCTCCAGCTCCTTGATGACGCGCTCGCCGGTCGCGCGGAAGTCGGCGTCGGTGATCTTGAAGCGCAGCTCGAGGGCTTCGACGGGCTCTTTGAGGGCAGAGAGCAGACTCTCGAGGGTCTTGCCCTCTGCTCTGAGCTGTGCGAGCTTGATGATGATCTTGGTGCAGAGATAGGCGCCGTCGTCGAGATAGTAGTTCTCTTTCATCGCGGCATGGCCGGAGGTCTCGATCGCAAGGGGAGCGCTGACGCCTTTTTCGGTCAGCTCGATCGCCTTGTTGATGACGTTTTTGTAGCCGCGGCGATAGCGGTAATGCTTGCCGCCGAGGTGCTGTTCGATGAACTCGTTGAGCCCGGTGGAGGTGATGGAGTCGGTGACGACGGTCGCGCCGGGTTCGTTCTCCAGCGCTAGGCAGGAGGCTAAGGCGACAAGGCGATTGCGGTTGATCTCGTTGCCGGAGCTGTCGACAGCCCCGCCGCGGTCGACGTCGGTATCGAAGATCACGCCGAGGTCGGCTTTTGAGGACAATACAGCGCTGCAGATGGACTGCATCGCAGCGGCGTTCTCGGGGTTCGGGATATGGTTCGGGAACATACCGTCGGGCTCGAGGTAGACCGAACCGGTTGTATCGGCGCCGAGGGGCTCGAGCACCTTTGACGCGTAAAAGCCGCCCGCGCCGTTGCCGGCGTCGACAACGATATGGAAGCCCTTGAGCGGATGCTCGTAGTCGTCGGCGTTGACCTCGCGCATGATGATATTGCGCAGATGGGCGGAATAATGCTCCATGTAATCGACCTTTTCGACCGTGCCCTCGCCGGGGGCGGGCTTGTCATCGTTTTGGGCGTGTTCGAGGATCGCCTCGATATCGGGACCGTCCAAGCCGCCGTCGCGGGTGAAGAATTTCAGCCCGTTGCGGTTGAAGGGATGGTGGGAGGCGGTGATCTGTACCGCCGCGTCACAGCCGAAATCGACGGTCGTCATGAACATCGACGGGGTCGAGGATAAGCCGCAGTCGTATACCTTGGCGCCGGATGCGGCGATGGTCTTGATGACGGCGGCGGCGATGCGTTCGCCGGAGATGCGGCAGTCTCTGCCGACGGAGAAGGTCAGCGCGGACGCGGGCTTATTGCACTTTTGCTCCGCCCAGAGGACAAAGCCCGCCGCCATGCGCGCGACGACCTCGTCGGTCAGGTTGAGCGGTTCGCCGGGTACGCCCTCGGATGCGACGCCGCGGATATCGGTACCGCTTTTGAAGATTTTATAGGTTTTGTTTAACATGGTAAGCCTCCGATCGATGGATAATGATACTGATGTTATTGTAACAAATTATTCTTCAATATGCAATAAAAAGCGTAAAAAAGCGCGGTGTTATGCGGTTTTTTACCTATTTTCGCTTGCGCTGTCCGCTCAGGTCACAGAATTTCGGCAGTTTTGACAGAACCGCAACGCTGTGACGAAAAAGCCTGTTAGCATTACCGAAAAAGGTTACAAGAAAATGGGTTTTTCGCAAAAAGCGTTGTCGTTTTACCTATATATAATTCTAATTCAGAAAAATAAATCTGCATTTTTGTTCGGCTTGCACAAACGAAGCGCTATTTCTTTGTTGACATTTACGGAAATCGGGCTATAATATAGCTCGTCAAGTAAACAGTCCGCTTGACTGACCGATGGGCGCGATCCCGTCGGAAATCATATGAGCCGCTTTTGCGGCTGTTGCCAAATGGTAAATGGTACGACTATCAATAAGGAGTATGAAACGATGAAAACCCCTGTTTTGAGTTTGCACAATATCGACGTTTCTGAATTTCTCGATGTGCTCGATACCTGCAAAGGCAACGTGTATCTCGTCACCCGCGACGGCGACAAGCTCAACCTGATGAGCAAGCTCAGCCAGATGGTCGGTCTGACCAGACTGATCGAGGGCGGCAAGATTACGGAAGCGTATGTCATCTGCGATAATCCCGAGGATGAGAGAAGGCTGTTTCGCCTGAATATGTTCGGAGATTCACCTCAGACGGCATAACGCCGATTAAACTGCTTACTACTTTTTCATGTTAATCTAAAAATCCTACGAAAAGGGCGCTCACTCGGAGCGCTCTTTTTGTTTGGGAGCTTCTGACGCTTTGTTAGCCATTCGATAATAAATCCGAACTCGGTTTTAGCGGGCAAATTTCCGCCCGCTCTTTGTTAAAATCCTCGTTAACTGACGCCCGCCCAGATTGATAAGCCGATAATTGCCGAAATAATGCCATTTTCAGCGTGTTCGGATTTGCTATCGGATGGCTAAGAAACATCTTTACATTCGCGGATAATTATACTATAATGGGTTAGGCAATATTAGTATAAGATCTTTCAGATAAGGAAGGGCTTTATGAATAAGAAAAAGAAAACGATCATCATCATTTCAATTTTGGCGGCGATACTGATCATCGGCGGCGTGATCTATTATCTTGTGCCGCATACGATCCATGTGGGGATCGGCAACGGGGCGCGTGTCCTCTTTAACCCCTACGGGGAAAAGATCGACGTCACGATCAGCGAGGATATGGCAGCCGATCTTGTTGAAGCGATCGACGGTAAGATACTGGCTTTTGACAACGGCGAGCCGTCGTGTGGCTTTGACGATAAGGTCGCGATCATCGTTGACGGCAAGCGTTTTCTGGTCGCCTGCGACGGATGTCCGACGCTGAAATACCATAATCGGTATATCGAACTGAGCGAGGAAGAGATGAAAACCGTTCATCGTGTCATGGAAGATTTCGGGGCGTATTTTCCCTGTGTATAAATGAATACGAATCGAGAGCGCCTGCGGGCGCTCTTTTTCCTTGCGTTCCCGGACGTTGATTTGTTGTAACGACCTGAGTCGTTACGGTTTGTCACAGTTTTGCAGGATATCAAAAACGGAGAGGATTCTATGAAAAACAAAAAACTGATCTTTATCACACAAGCTGCAGCGATTGCGGCGATGTATGCTGTGCTGACGTTAGCGCAGGGAGCGATCCTGCCGTATCTCACCTTCGGCCCGGTTCAATTCCGTGTCTCGGAGGTCTTGACGATTCTTGCGTTTTACACGCCTGCCGCCATTCCCGGGCTTACGCTGGGATGTGTGATCGGGAATATGCTGTCCAGTCTGGGCTTCCTTGATATGGTGTTCGGGCCGATCGCCAGCCTTCTCGCCGCGCTCACGATGTACGGACTGAGGAATGTCCGCTTTAAGACGCTGCCGCTCATCGGTTCGCTGATGCCTGCGCTGTGGAACGGTCTGATCGTCGGCTTTATGATCGAACTGACGGATGCTATTTCACGGCTGTCTGCCTCGGGAGGTGAATTGTCGTTTTACTTCGTCAACTTCCTGATTTGGGGCGGCTGGGTCGCGCTCGGCGAGCTGGGTGTGCTGTTGATCCTGGGATTACCGTTCTGTAAGGTCATCGAGAAAACCGGCTTGGATAAAAAAATACAACTCGCATAAAAGACGCCCCGCTGAGACCAGCGGGGCTTGCTTATTAGCTATATATGGATTGTGAAATCGGGAGTATAGGTAAATTGCATCGTTTCGCCCGTGACGGGGTGGGGGAAACTTAATGCACAGGCGCATAGGGCGATGTGATCGGCGGGGATACGGCTGCCGTAGCGTCGGTCGCCGACCAGCGGCATTCTGCGCGAGGCGAACTGGACGCGGATCTGGTGCGTTCTGCCGGTATCAAGACGGATCCTGACCGCTGCGACCGGTATGCCGTTATGCTCGGACACATCGAGCCTCTCGTAGCGCAGGCGCGCCTCTTTGACGCCTTTGCGCTCACGCCTGACGACGTAGCTTTTGTTTTTGCGGCGGTCGAAATAGAGAAGATCGGTCATCTCGCCGCTTGCGTCGGGGGTTCCCTCGACGACGGCGAGGTAGGTCTTTTCGATTGTCCCCTGTCGGATCGCATCGGACAATGAGGCGGCGGCTTCGCGGGTCTTGGCATAGAGCATCACGCCCTCGGTGGTTTTGTCGAGCCGATGGACGGGAAAGACCTCGCAGCCGCATTGATCGCGCAGCAATGCGGGCATATTCGGCAGGCTGTCATGCGCCTCACTGAGTACGCCGTACGGTTTCACGGCGACGATGATGTGCGGATCCTGAAATAAGACGCGCGCGTCCACTCAGAACAGACCTGTGATGACGCCGTCGTCGCTGACGTCGATTTTTTCCGCGGACGGGATCTTAGGCAGACCGGGCATCGTCATGATGGTGCCGGTCAGGACGACGAGGAAGCCCGCGCCGGCTGAAAGGCGAACGTCTTCCACATGGATCACGAAATCCTCGGGCGCGCATAACAGCGAGGCGTCGTCGGAAAAGCTGTACTGGGTCTTGGCGATGCAGACAGGCAGCTTGCCGTAACCCAGATCGGTGAACTTTTTGATCTCTTTTTCCGCTTTTGCGGTGAGGGCGGCGTGCTTGGCGTGATAGATCTTCTTTGCGACGGCGCTGATCTTCTTTGCGATGGGCATATCGAGGTCGTAGGCAAAGCAGAAGTCCTCGTTGCTTTCTTCATTGCAGAGGCGAACGACCTCGTTTGCGAGGGCGATACCGCCTTTTCCGCCGTCCGCCCATACGGTCGAGAGGACGGTGTTGACGCCGAGCGCGCGGCATTTGTCGATGACCATGTTGATCTCGTCGTCGGTATCGGTCGGGAAACGGTTGAGCGCGACCACGGCGGGCAGATGAAAGACGTTTTTGATATTATCGACATGGCGCAGGAGGTTGGGCAGACCCTTTTCGAGCGCCTCGAGGTTTTCGGGAGCGAGGTTCTTTTTATCGACGCCGCCGTGCATCTTCAGCGCGCGGACGGTCGCGACAATCACGACTGCGTCGGGCTTCATGTTCGCGTAGCGGCACTTGATGTCGAGGAATTTTTCCGCGCCGAGATCTGCGCCGAAGCCGGCTTCGGTCACGGTATAGTCGGAGAGCTTGCGGCTGACCTTGGTGGCGACGACGGAGTTGCAGCCGTGGGCGATATTGGCGAAGGGGCCGCCGTGGACAAAGGCGGGGGTCCCCTCCAGCGTCTGAACAAGGTTCGGCTTTAAGGCGTCCTTGAGCAGCGCGGTCATTGCGCCCTGCGCCTTGAGATCGCCCGCGGTGACGGGAAGATCGTCGAAGGTGTAGCCGATGATGATGCGTGAAAGGCGATCCTTGAGGTCGGCGATCGAATCGGCAAGGCACAGGATCGCCATGATCTCGGAGGCGACGGTGATATCGTAGCCGTCCTCACGCGGGACGCCGTTGACTCTGCCGCCGAGCCCGTTGGTGATATGGCGGAGCTGGCGGTCGTTCATATCGACACAGCGCTTCCATGTGATGCGTCGGGGATCGATCTGCAGGCGGTTGCCGTGGTAGATATGGTTATCGATCAACGCGGCGAGCAGGTTGTTTGCCGCGCCGACCGCGTGAAAATCGCCGGTGAAATGCAGGTTGATGTCCTCCATCGGGACGACCTGCGCATAGCCGCCGCCCGCAGCGCCGCCCTTGATGCCGAATACCGGCCCGAGGGAAGGCTCTCTCAGGGCGACAGAGACCTTGTTGCCGAGCTGTCTGAGCGCGTCGGCAAGACCGATGGTGGTCGTGGTCTTGCCCTCGCCCGCCGGGGTGGGGGTCATCGCGGTGACAAGGATCAGCTTGCTGTCCTCTGCGTCGCTTTTGAGCACATCGAGGCTCAGCTTTGCTTTATATTTGCCGTAATACTCCAGATCGTTTTCGCTGATGCCGGCGTCGGCGGCGATCTGTCCGATCGGTTTCATCTCACAGCTTTGCGAAATCTCAATATCTGTCATGTTATTCACTCCGTTTTTTGTGCTATCTCTACAAATTATAGCCAACTAAAGCGCCGCCGTCAAGAACGTTGTGAAAACTTTCGCGAAAAACGAAAAAACCTCTTGCACTCTGTCACAAAATGTTGTATTATCATTCTGTATAATACTATAAATATAGTATCAATGGCATTTTTGAGGGGTGCGGAATGAAATTATTAGAAGACAGAATCCGTAAAGACGGAATTGTTCGCGAAGGCAACATACTCAAGGTGGACAGCTTTGTCAATCACCAGATCGACTGTTCCTTCATCGCCGAGCTTGCAAAGGAGTTCAAGCGTCTGTATGCGGGCGAGGAGATCACCAAGATCCTGACCATCGAGGCGTCGGGTATCGGTATCGCCTGTATCGTCGCGCTGGAATTCGGCGTGCCGGTGGTCTTTGCCAAGAAAAACAAGACCGTCAACATCGCCAACGACGTATTCACCTCTAAGGTGGAATCCTTTACGCACAAGCGTAACTACGATATCATCGTCAGCAAAGACTTTTTGAAGCCCGAGGACAAGGTGCTGATCATCGACGATTTTCTCGCGATGGGCTCGGCGCTGCACGGACTGATCCAGTTGATCCAGGATGCGGGCGCGACCATCGTCGGTGCGGGTATCGTCATCGAAAAAGCCTATCAGCCCGGCGGTCAGATGATCCGCGATATGGGCGTGAGGGTCGAATCGCTCGCGCGCATCAAGTCTATGAGCGAAGACGGCATCGAATTTATTTAAGCATCTACAAGATCGGCGCTTGCACAAAAAGGATATCACCGATCATCAAAACAGAAACCAAATCGAGGTAATATCACTGTTATTCTGTTAATATAGTGTAACAGTAGCTTGGAAAACGGAGGAATGAACTTGAACAAGAAAATGAAATGCTTACTGTCGGCAGTTCTTGCCCTTGTGCTGCTGATGAGCGCGGCGATCGCTATGCCGGTCACCGCGGCGCAGAGCAACGACGGCGACAAAACCGTACAGGCAACGGAGAACAACACCGTTATCCCCGACGGCCGTACCGAGCTGGAAGAGCTGGCTCAGCCCGAGGACGAGGAAAACGAAGACGCTACCGTCGCTCCCGAGTATCCGGTGTCGGAGGAGGCGCTGCCCGAGATCGAGACCGCCGTTGAAGAAACTCCTGTGAAGGCGGATACCGAGCTTGCCGAGACCGGCGACGGTGTTGCGCTGGGAACCGACGTCAAGCCGCACCGCAAGGGCGCATACCCCAACCGCATCGTTCTGACATGGAACAAGCTCGCCGGCGTTGAGGGCTATCGCGTTTATTGGCGTGACGTAACGAAGAAGAACACCGTGAAAAAGCTGCTGGCGACCGTGAAAGCGAACACGCTGGTCATCAACAGCCTCAAGCGCGGCGCAAAATATCTCATCTATGTCCGTCCGTATATCACCAAGAACGGGATCATCAGAGAGGGCAAGGGCTCCAAGGCGTTTTATGCGGCGACCACGCCCGCGCCTGTCAAGAAACTCGTCTTGAAATCGAACGGTCAGAGCGCTACCGTTATTCAATGGAAGCGCGTCGTCGGAATCGACGGCTATTTGCTCCTGCGTCAGCATCAGGGCGCATGGAAAGCGTACAAGTATCTCGGCATCAATGCCACCCAGTTCAAGGATACTGACGTCATCCCCGGTCATGCGTATTACTATAAGATCATGACCTACCGCAGGGATTCGCGCGGCTATCTCAAGAGCAGCACCGCCCCGCTGACGACTATCTGCGGTCTGGCTGCTCCGTCGAACGACGGCTCGTCCTCACGCGGGAACAAGATCACCTTCTCGTGGAAGAGAAATCGCTTTGCGTCGGGCTATTCGCTGCTGTACTCCACCGACAACAAGAACTTTAAGTCGCTGGGCAATACGACCAAAACCTCTTACACCACTGCTAAGCTGAAAACCGGAACCAAGGTTTATCTGCGCGTTACGCCGTACAGGATCGTCGGTAAATCCAAGACCAAGGTCAACGGTACGACCGCTCGCTTTACCATGAAAGCGGTGGCAAGTAAATACGGCACCGATACATACATCGAGATCGATATCAGCGATCAGCATATGTGGTATGTCGTCAACAACGAGGTGTATGTGTCCACCCCTGTCGTCACCGGCAACTATGACTCGAACGATACGCCCACCGGTACTTTTTACATCAACGATATGTCGCGCGACGTCTCGCTGGTCGGCGCGGACTACGTCAGCTTTGTTGAATACTGGATGAGCTTTATCGGCTCCAGCTACGGTATCCACGACGCGTCGTGGCGCTCGAGCTTCGGCGGAGATATCTTTAGAGGCAACGGCTCTCACGGATGTGTCAACACGCCGTATGACGCTGTCAAGAAGATCTTTAACCATGCGTCCGTCGGTACGAAGGTTATTATCCACTGGTAAAAAGAGAATGAAAGCCCCCGGAGTTTCATTTCCGGGGGCCTTTTTAGTGAATAATGAATGGTGAAGGGTGAAGAGTTGAGGGAGGGCTCCGCCCTCACCTGATTTGTATATCCCTCCACCGCTTCGCGGTTCCCCTCCCGGGAGCCTTGGGAGGCTTTGAGTGAAGCGCTTAGCCGCGCAGTCCCCTTTGTCTAAAGGGGGATGCAAGGGGGATATAAAATTGATCGAGCAAAGCGGGATACTAAGCGCGGCGATAATATAGTGTAGAGATGACGAATAGAAGAAAAGAGCGTCCTGCTGATGCGGGACGCTCTTTCGGTATGATGCGGTTCTATTATATATAGCTTGTTATATGGGCGTATAGAAAACCTTGAGCATGGTCTCCAGCGCGTCTTTATCCGTGACGTACATCTCGGCGTGTTCGCCGGCCTTGATCTTGCCCGTCAGGCGGACATACTCGATATCGGACGCCTTTCTCAGCTTGCCCAGCGCCGTCGACGCCAGATAGGTCAGCTTCGGAAGATCCAACGAAGAATCGGCGTTTTCACTGAGGACGCCGTACAGATTCGTCACCACGGACAGATCCTTTTTGGCGGCGGGGATGATCGATGACAGGAACGCCATGATGTACTGCTGCTGGCGATCCATACGCGTATTGTTGGATTCGAGAACGCTGATATCACGCGCCTGCACATAGGTAACGGCGTCCTTTCCCATCAGGGTGACCTTCTCGCCCTCTTCGATCGTTCTGCCGTACTCCTGGGATTCAAAGGTCATCTTTGATACCAGGGTCACGCCGCCGATCGCGTCGTTCAGCTCCTCCAGAGAAGCCATGTCGATGGCAAAGTAGTTGTTCAGCGGCAAGCCGAAGAACAGCCTTGACAGCGAGATGTTGACGTTCTGACCGCCCTTCACCTTTTCATTGCCGTAGGAATAGGCATAGGAAAGCTGCTTCTTTTCGGTGTCGATCAGTTTGCCTTCGACCGAATAAACGTCGACGTCGAGCATCGTATCACGCGAGACGCCGAGGATGGTCGTCTTTCCGGTATGGTCGTCGATCGCCGTGATATAGATGGCGTCTGCCATATATTGGTTGTTTTCGCCGGTTTCTTCTTCGTTGAAGCCGATGAAGGTGACGGTCATGATATCTTCGTTGAGACGATATGTCTTGCCGCCGTATTTGATGGTGCGGCCCTTGTCCATAACGTCGGCGGAATCCTTGCCGTCCTTTTCCTTGAGCGGGATAGAGATGTCGATATCGTTGTAATTGTGCATCGCGTTACGGCCGATCTCCTTCATGATGAAATAGGTCGCGGTCACGGCGATGGCGATAGCGAGGATCACGCTGACTACGATGACGATGATCTTCAGCCACAGCGGCCATTTTTTGCGATGCTTGCCGTGCTTGTGATGCTTCTTTTTGGTGGGATTGACAAACACAAAATCATCCATATCCTCGTCCATCAGAACGAGCGCTTTAGGCGCTGAGGATTTGTCGTGATGATGTTTTTTATGCTTTTTCCGTTTTGTCGGCACGACATAGTCGAAGCCTTCCTCGAGCGTTTCGTTTACAGCCGCGGTATCCGCCTGCTCGGGAGGCGAATCTTCGATAAAGCGGGATCTTGCCGGATCGGACGTATCACTGCGGTTTGCGTTGTTTGACATCTACCAACACCCCCTGTACTAAATATCGCGTATTTCCGCCGTCGTTGGTACAGGTGCTGAGCGTCAGGATCTTGTTGTCCTTGTTCAGTGTGACGCCCTTGCGAACCTGTTTATCATAGGAACGGGGCTTAAGGGTCGATTCCTGATAACTGCGAAGAGAAGCCTCGTCGTCCATTTTGAAAGAATAGAGGATATGTCTGTCGTCGTAAGTATAGGCAGAGTAGATCAGATAGGTCAACAGCTTATCCTTGGTGATCACGAAGGCGGTGTTGTTCTTTTTGAAGAAGTCGTCGTCTTCGAAATTGTGGAGCGACGCGAACATCGAGCCGTTGAGCATATTATGGCCGTAAAGCACGGTGACGGGGTCGTTGAAATCGCGCTTGTTGAGCGACTGGGAATAGATCGTACCGGAGAACTGGTACTCTTTGTAGATATTATGATCAAGATAGAAATCATCGTTGCCGTCTGAGCTCTGGCACACGGGATAATCGACGTTGGTGTTCGGAATATAGAGCCACGCGTAGATATCGGGGTTCTTTTTCATCAGCTCGTCAAAGCTGAGCGTCGACCAATCCTCGGGAGGCGGCGCGAGCTTTTGACCGAATGTGCTGAGCGTTTTCGTCGCGGTGGGCTTTTGGGGCGGCGCGACGGTCGGAGCCGTTGCCTCGGTTGGCTGTTGAGTCGCTGTTTCGGAAGATGATTCGGTAAAATCGTCGCGGCTGAGGGAATCCTCGACCGGCGGCCGGAAATAATTGATCAGGAATATCACAGCGCCGATAATGACAGCGACACAGATGATCAGGATCGCGATCCATACCGGCTTTTTTATCTTTTTCATTCCTTCACCGTCCTAATGTATGATACTTCATGATGATTATACAACCAACGGGGGAGGATGTCAAATAGAATGAAGGGTGAAGGGTCAAACAGCTAAATTCGCGTATCCGCGAGCTAAATGTGACTTTGTCACGCTAAATTCCTGACGGAGCTAAATTTGCTTCGCAAGCTATCAGGCGAATTTAATTTAGCTTATTGGGTGAAGAGTGAATGGCGGGACACCCGCACCTGATTTGTATATCCCTCCACCGCTTCGCGGTCCCCCTCCCTTTAGACAAGGGAGGCTTTGAACGGGAGGGCTCCGCCCTCACCGGATTCCTATAGCTCCTCACTCCTAACTCCTAACTCCTAATTCCTAATTCCTCATTCCCTTTTCTCAACATTCCCCCTAATCAACAAAAACGGCGGGCGTCTTTTAGCGGTTATTCACAAAAAGCATTTTGCCCCTTTATTTGGGACGCTGTTTGTGCTACAATGTATTTGTATAACTATCTGTATTCCGACCGTCGGGATACAACCTTATAAGGAGATGATTGCATGAAAAAGAAACTGACCGTCATTCTGTCTGTTTTGATGGTCGTCATCATCGCAAGCTGTGTATTTGTCACCTCGATCAACGCGGCGACGCCTTCTATCAGCTACAACTTTGCGAATAATCAGCGCGGCTTTGCGGAGGGTACCGTTTCTCTTGCGGGCGGCTCGGGCAGTACCGCGCTGTACTGGGCGGACGACGTCAAGGCGATCGACGGCTTTGATCCCATCGCCACCTTCAACGGCGCGGGCAGCTATCAGATGCCTGCATTTACCGCGATCCCCGCGACTGCGACCAAGGTTATCGCCGTGACCGGCTCGAACCTGAATGTCAGCAGCGCCGTCGCCGTATACAATATCCCCGATAACAAAAAGCTGGGCAAGACCGCCAACGATCTGCTGTATCGCTTTGCGAACTATTCCGATACGCATATAGAGAGCAACCCTGCCAAAGAAGAAGATCAGCCCTATAAAGGTTGGGAGGCAAAATACCCCTATGACGAAGATCACTTGAAAGCAGCATTCAACACGGCGGCTGCGCGCAAGGTCGACTTCATCGTGACCTGCGGCGACCATATCAACAACCAGCTCTACGAAAAAGACGCCGACAAAAAAAGCGTCAACAATAATCACTATTTCGGTGAAGAATGGAACACCTACTTAAAAATCCTCGCTCAGAGTAACTATACCGGTCCCATCTATGAGGCGATCGGCAACCATGAGTTATGGAACTCTGAGACCAATACAGCAAAAAAGCCCCGTGACTGGAAATCCGGCTCGCGCTACTTTACCGCTGTGACCGGCTTGGATTCCACCAAGGCGACCGTCAACTCCGACAAGGCGTACTATGAGATCACCGAGCCCAAGACCGGCGACCACTTCCTGTTTATGGCGCTGGAGGGCGGCTTCTATACCGATGCGAACGATGAGTTTTCCACCGCGCAGCTCGACTGGCTGGAAAGCAAGCTCAACGCCTATAAAAACGACGGCAAAAACACCTTTATCCTGGAGCACGCGAATTTCTATAAATGGGGCGCGGGCGACCAGCTCGACAAGCCGATCTATGATATCCCGCTGAAGTTCGGCAACGCCGCGACCACCAGACTGAAGAACATTCTTGAAGCACATAAGGAAGCGGTCATCATCACCGGCCACACCCACTTCAAATACAGCCTGCAGCTCAACTACAGCGATAACAGCAAGAGCTCTGCGACCATGCTGCACGTTTCGTCGATCGGCGGCGTGCGTGATATCCAGAACAGGACGACCCGTGTCAACGATAAGAGCAAGGATCAGAGTGAGGGCTACATTGTAGAGGTATACGATAACGCGACCATCTTTATGGGCACCAACGTTTACTATAACAAGACGAACCCCTCCTTTACCTACATCGTTCCGCAGACGACCTCGGCGATCAATCAGCCGACCGAGCCTCCGACACAAAAGGCTACCGATCCGCCGACGCAGCCTCCGACACAGCCCCCGACACAGCCCCCGACACAGCCCCCGACACAGCAGCAGACCTACAGCCCTCTGCCGACTTACGGCCCCGTACCCACCAACCCTGTCAAGCCTGACGTTGTCTGGGGCGACGCAGACGGCGACGGCACCCTCACGATCGTTGACGCGACTGCGATCCAGCGCCATCTCGTCGATCTCGACAAGCTCGACGCCGAAGCGATCAAGCGCTCCAAGGTGACCGGCGGCGATGAACTGACTATTCTTGACGCGACCGCCATCCAGCGCAAGCTCGTCGGTCTGGTCGAAAAATTCCCGGCAGAAACCGGCGCGGGCGGCAAGATCGCGTCGACAGGCGCCGACCTCAACACCCTGCGCACGCAGGTGAACAACGCGCTGTCGAAATACTGGATGCTGTCCTCTTACGATCAGTATCAGGCGATGAAGAAGGCGTATAAGGAGAACGCGAACTACGATACGCTCAACGCGGCATATACCACCTTCAACAAAGCAGTGCAGGACTTCTATCCCGGTGATAATATCACCGTGAAGTTCAAGGCTCCGTCCGGATGGGGCAACATCAGCGCGTATGCGTATAACAGCGATTCTGACAAACTTGCCGCTTGGCCCGGAAAAGCCTGCACCAAGAACGGCAGCGAATGGAGTATCAGCCTGCCGATTGGGAGATACAACTATATTATCTTTACCGACGGCACCCGTCAGACCTACAACCTCGCGCTCGGCGTATCCCGCAACCAGGGCTACAGCGCGACCGGTTCCGACACAAAGGTCAATGCATATCCTTATCAATACTGAGCAAAACAAGAAAGCGCCCTTCGGGGCGCTTTTTGGTTGTAAAAAAACCTATTATGTGGCTGCCGCAAAATAAAAATGTCATTCTGAGGCATCGCCGAAGAATCTGAAAGTGCTGATTTTTCCGTGATATCACACATATAAGATGTTATCTGTTTAGATAAATTGCACTGTAAGATCCTTCGCTTTGCTCAGGATGACATGAGTTAGGGGCTATCGCTATTCTTAATGCGACAGCCCCTTTACAGTTTAATGATGAATGATCAGATCGAGTTGCCGTTTTCATCGACGTTGCCGCCGTTGTTTTCACCCGCGTAGCCGTTGTTTTCACCCTCGTAGCTGACGTTATTGTCGCCCTCGTAACCGCCGTTGTTATCGCCTTCATAGCCGGCGTTATTATCGACGACCTCGCCGCCGTCTGCGACCGCACCGTCATCTGTGACTGCACCGTCGTCTGTGACCTCGCCGTCGACGACAATCGCTCCGTCATCGGGCGTTTCTTCGGCTGCGGGGGCTTCGGTCGCCGGAGCCTTGGTCGCGGCAGCCTTGGTGGGTTCGGCTTTTTTGGGAGCTTGGGTAGGTGCTGCGGTCGGGGCTGCGGTCGGCGCTGTGGTGCCGGAGGACGCCGCCTCTGCCGCCTCTTCGTCCTTATTCAGAACGTCGATCATGGTGAACAGGGTCTCTTCAAAGGTCACGCCCGGGCGTAAGAAATTCTTACGCGGGATGAAGGTAACTCTCTTTTGCTTCAAGGCGGTAATGTTCTTGAGATTTGAGTCGCTCATGAGCTTATCGTATACGGGAGAGGTGATCGTACCGTCCTTGGCGACCGTACCGTCGAGGAAGAGGTAGGTCGGGTTAGCGTAACGGATGTACATCTCGTCCGCCTGGGTCACGTTGCCCTGATCGTCTGTGATATCCGCCGAGTGGAAGGCGGGGGAGGTCTTGGAGCCGAAGACGTTCATCGCGCCGTTATAGCTGAGAAGCATCTCTTCTACGCTGTCCTTGACAAAGGTGCAGTAGTTGCCCTCTTCGTCCAGATACAGATAGGCGTCGGTGACAACAATATTTTTGGTAGCGGAGCTGTAATCGCTCAGCAGATCGAAGAGCTTGTCAAAGGATTCTTCGCCCTTTTTGCTGCCGGTAGATTTGCCGCCCAGCGCGGAGCCGAGGTCGATATACAGCTGCTTGATATCGTCGCGGGTCGCCGCGCGGTTCAGGACGGCGACGGGAATATTCTGTGCGCCGAGCTTGTTTTTTGCGCTCTCGGAAATCGTTTCGTCTGCGATGACAAGATCGGGCTCGAGCTTTGTGAGCGTATCGAGCGCGGGATCCGCTGCGTAGCCTACCGACGGAAGGATGCTGAGAATCTGCTGGTCGCAGTCGACCGAACGACCGACGAGCTTTGTGTCATAGCCCATGTACAAGAGGATGTCTGCGAATGCGTCGTTCAGAACGACGACGCGCTTAGGCTCTGCGGTGATCTCGGCGCCGCCGACGGAGACAGGGAAGTTTTCCGACTCTTTATCGCCGCAGGCGGTCAACAGGACCGCACAGGATGCGAGGATCGTCAAAGTCAGGATCAGGGAAACCAATCGTTTCATTGTTCATACACCTCAAAGTAAAAAATCCACCTCTATTGTAACCAAAAGTCATGCAATA
Source organism: uncultured Ruminococcus sp. (assembly GCA_902779225.1). GTDB lineage: Bacteria > Bacillota > Clostridia > Oscillospirales > Acutalibacteraceae > Ruminococcoides. Next base: position 20,922 of record CACZAW010000005.1, read on the forward strand.
GTCAAATAAATCAGGCGAATTTTATCAAAATTCACGAAAAATACAAAAACTTAAAAAATCGTTAAAAAAGTATTGCTTTTTCGGTTTAACGGTGCTATAATAACATCTGTCGTTGAGAGACGACAGTTGGTGTTGATGACGCAGGGGGTCCACCCGTTCCCATCCCGAACACGGAAGTTAAGCCCTGTAGTGCCGAAGATACTTGGCTGGCGACGGCCCGGCGACGGCCCGGGAAAATAGGAAGATGCCAACACTCTATAAAGGCTTCCACCCAATAGGGTGGTTGTTTTTTTATGCGGAAAAATCGAGTGAAGAGGCTATTAGACTAAAACGCCTTCCGCAAAATAGATAATGTCATTCTGAGGCATCGCCGAAGAATCTGAAAGTGCTGACTTTTCCTGATATTACACCTATTAAGATGTAATTGTATGGATGAATTGCACTGTAAGATCCTTCGCTTTGCTCAGGATGACATGAATTAGGGGCTATCGCATCTCTTATTGCGACAGCCCCGTTTTTGTTTTGTTCAGTTCAGTATTGTTGTATCGTGTATGTTATGCGGCGAGGGTGGGCTGCTCGGGGACAGACGGGGTTTGAACAGCGGCTGCGGGCGCTGCCGCAGGCGCAGGAGCCTCGGATGCTGCGGGCGCTGTAGGAGCTTCTGTTGCCGCGGGCGCAGTGTTATTGGCGGGAGCGATGACGCCCTGCTGATATTTGAGGGTCAGGATCTTCTTGACCTTTGCGTCGATCTGTTCCATCTTGATTTCGCCGCTTGCGAGCAGGCTCTCCATCGCGTCGAGGTATTCGTCGAGATCGTCGGGCTGGAGGATGATATCGATATCCGCCGCGAACAGGCCCTTGACGATGGTCTCGTGATCATAGGAGGAGAGCGCATCCATCTGCATACTGTCGGAGATGACGATGCCGTTATAGCCCAGCTCCTTGCGGAGCAGCTCGGGTACAACCTTGGAGGACAGGGTCGCGGGCAGATCGGGATCGAGGTCGCTTACGACCAGATGTCCGACCATGACCATGTTTGCGCCGGCTTCGATACCGGATTTGAAGGGCTGCAGCTCGTTTTTCTTCAGCTCTTCAGCGGTAGCCTTGACATAGGCGAGTCCCTCGTGGCTGTCCTCGTCGGTTCCGCCGTGGCCGGGGAAGTGCTTTAAGACGCAGATCACACCGCTGTCGTTGAAGCCCTTGACCGCGGAGCCGACCAGCTGAGCCGCCTGAGCGTAATCGTCGGAATAGGCGCGGTCGCCGATCACGGTGTTTTTGGGATTGGAGAGGACGTCCGCAACGGGAGCGTTATCCATATTGAAGCCCAGTGCGCGCAGGTTGGAGGCGATCACTTCGGCATTATCATGCGCGACCGCTTCGCCCTTGTCCTTATAGGTGAGCATGGGCTCGAATTTTTTAGTGCCGAGCTTTGAAGCTACGCGTGCGACATCGCCGCCCTCTTCATCCACCGCGATGAACAGCGGGGTAGAGGAATAGCTCTGGGAATTGTCGATCATCTTCTTGGTTTGATCCTGATCGACGAGGTTGTCGCCGAAATAGATCAGACCGCCGACGGGGTATTCTTCCAGACTCTTTTTGGTCATATCGCCCGCTACGGTGACGGCGGTGTTGTTATCGGAATCATCAAGGCTCGCGGTCAGTACCTCGGGGGTGACGATAAAGAGCTGGCACATCTTCTCGCGGTCGGACATATCCTTCATGTACGCGTCCGCCATCGCGCCGTAATCTGCGGCGACGGTCGGCGCCTCTGTCGGAGGTTCGGTCGCGGTATGGGTCGGATCGATCGTCAGGGTCGGTTCCTCGGGCATGGTGGGAGCGACGGTCTCGGAAACGGTTGATTTTCCGTTGTCCGCCTGATTATTGAACACAAAATGCACCAGCGCGTAGATCGACGCGCCGAGGATCGTAAAGCCTAGAAGGAGCGCGACGATGATCAGCGCGACCTTTTTGCCGCTGCTTTTGGCGGGATAATCATCATCGCCGCCTCTGCGCGGAGCGTCGTAGGGATCGTCGGCTGCTTCTTCGGGTCCTGTGGGGCGGGCAGTAAAGGTGCGCGTTTTTTCCATATCCTCGTCGGCTTTGGCGGGGGCTTCTTTTTGGCTGTCGCCGAACAGCGCCGCCTCTTCCTCGGCAAGGATCCTGTTGACCTCATCGTCGAGCAGCTGATCCTCTGCGGAGAGCTTGGGTGCTGCTTTCGGTGCGCTGTAGCCGCTGTAATGAGCGGTATTGTTGCCTCTCTTACGAGGCTCGTCATCTGCCTATGTTACCATATAACAGGCGGTATTGTCACGCGTCATAACAACACTGTAATCTCAGGAAAAAAGGTTGTAATTTTATTTGAGTGAAGAGTTGTGGGAGGACTCTGTCCTCACCTGATTGATAAGAACCCTCAGCCTGCTTTGCAGGCAGCTTCCTCAGCCGGAGACGGCCCACCCCTCTGGGCTTCGCCCATCTCCCCTAGTAGGGGAGTCTCCTTAGGAAAGGGGGCCTTTAGCCCTCCCGGCAATGACAGGTGAAGGAAAGGAGGTTTGGTGTATCGAACCTATCATTGGATGCTTCCCAATAGCCAAGAACCAAGATCTGATAACATCAAAAAGGCTGCTCCGATCGGAACAGCCTTCTTGTATAGATGTATTAAAACAATATCTTATGACGCAGATCAGACAACACCCTGAGCGAGCATTGCGGTAGCGACCTTCTCGAAGCCGGCGATGTTTGCGCCGACAACGTAGTTGCCTTCGAAGCCGTACTTCTTGGCGGCAGCGTCGAGGTTGCGGAAGATGTTGACCATGATGGTCTGCAGCTTAGAGTCTACCTCCTCGAAGGACCAGCTCAGACGCTCGCTGTTCTGGCTCATCTCGAGAGCGGAGGTAGCAACGCCGCCGGCGTTAGCCGCTTTACCCGGAGCAAAGAGTACGCCGTTGTTCTGGAAGTACTCGGTCGCCTCGAGGGTGGTGGGCATATTAGCGCCCTCAGCTACGGCGATGACGCCGTTAGCAACGAGCTTCTTCGCGTCTTCGATGCCCAGCTCGTTCTGCGTTGCGCAGGGGAGAGCGATGTCGCACTTGATATCCCAGACGTTGGAGCCTTCCGCCTTCTTGTCATGATAGACAGCGGAGGGACGCGCTGCTGCATACGCATCCAGACGCGCACGCTTGACTTCCTTGATTTCCTTTAAGAGAGCGACGTCGATGCCCTCGGGATCATAGATCCAGCCGGTGGAATCGGAGCAGGTGACAACCTTAGCGCCGAGCTGCTGTGCTTTCTGCGCAGCGTAGGTAGCAACGTTGCCCGCGCCGGAGATGCAGACGGTCTTGCCGGCGATATCGATGCCGTTGGTCTTGAGCATCTCGTCGGTGAGATAAAGCAGACCGTAGCCTGTCGCCTCGGTACGCGCCAGAGAACCGCCGAAGGTCAGACCCTTACCGGTCAGAACGCCCTCGTAGATGTTTTTGATGCGCTTGTACTGACCGAACATATAGCCGATCTCACGCGCGCCGGTGCCGATATCGCCTGCGGGAACGTCGGTGTCGGCGCCGATATGACGGCACAGCTCGGTCATAAAGCTCTGGCAGAACTTCATGATCTCATTGTCGGACTTGCCCTTGGGGTCAAAGTCGGAGCCGCCCTTGCCGCCGCCGATGGGCAGACCGGTCAGGCTGTTCTTGAAGATCTGTTCAAAGCCGAGGAACTTGATGATACCGATGTTAACGGAGGGATGCAGACGGATACCGCCCTTGTACGGGCCGATCGCGGAGTTGAACTGAACGCGGTAGCCGGTGTTGACCTGTACCTGACCGTTGTCGTCGACCCACGGAACGCGGAACTTGAGCTGACGCTCGGGCTCGCAGATACGCTCGAGCAGCGCCTGCTTTTTATACATTTCTTCGTTTGCCTCGATCACGGGGCGCAGAGAGTTGAGAACCTCTTCTACCGCCTGAAGAAACTCAGGCTCGGAAGCGTTTTTCGCTTTTACTTTTGCCAATACTTCATCAACATAAGACATAAATAATACCTCCGGATATTTTTGTTGTTCAATAAAAAATTATCGCACAGTTAGCATTATATTACAGTTGTGGCAAATTTGCAAGAGGAAATCGGGAAATTTCAAAAAAATCAGTGATTTGTGGCAAATCAACCGCTAAGTTCTGTAGATTTTGCAACAAGAATACAAAAAGTTGCAAATATTTTAGCGTTTTGACGCGATAAACCGGCAAAGATGAAGGATTATTTCACGGGGACTTCATATAAAGAGCGTATTGTGCGATCGATTGTGACGAAAAAGGGCGGGACGCTCCCTATTATTTCACATCGGAAAAATGGTTGTAGGATGCGACAAATCACGGGCGGTAATCTTGTTGAAATCATAAATTGAACAGGCGACCCCACCTGTGGTATACTAATATAGTAAGCAAGTTTTTTCTTCGTTTATGCAAAAGAAAGGGGAATATCTAATGAAGAAAACTACCAAGCTGTTATCCTTTTTGCTGGCGCTGACGTTGATCATCGGCGTGACGGTGATCGCGCCGGTTACGGCGTCTGCTGAGGACGATCCGGATTATTCCTACTACAGTTTATATCTTCCCAACGAATATGGCGACCTCGCCTTTGACACCGAGACGGGTGCGCCGCTGGAGCTGTATCAGCTGAATCAGGGCGCTGTTTTGGAAGGCGTGATC